>WGAB01000205.1 GCA_015489295.1 Caldifarciminota bacterium | reverse complement strand
GTAACAGCGAGGGGGGCCACGGCCCCCCTCGCTGTTACTGTGGGCCTGGGCTTCGCCTCGGGTCTCTTGCTTATCCTGCAGGCCAGCTGGCTGGCCCGGGTGCTGGACCAGGTGTTCCTGCAGGGGCAGGCCCTTGGACAGGTGGCGAACTTGCTGTGGGGCATCGTCGGCCTCGTGGCCCTGCGGGCACTTTTTGCCTGGCTTTCGGAAATCTTCGCCTTTCAGGCGGCGGCCCGGGTGAAGCACGATCTCCGAACCGCCTTGTACCGGCACCTTTTGCGCCTGGGGCCAGCCTATGTGGCCGGTGAACGCACCGGCGCGGTGACCACCACTGCCGTGGAACACGTGGAGGCCGTGGAGGCCTTCTTCGCCCGCTACCTGCCCCAGCTGGCCCTGGCGGCCCTGGTGCCCCTCGCCATCCTGGCCTTCGTGTTCCCCCTGGATCCCGCCTCGGGCGTGATCCTGCTGGTGACCGCCCCCCTCATGCCCTTTTTCATGGTGCTCATCGGCGCCTGGGCCGAGCGGTTGACCGCCCGCCAGTGGCGCGAACTCAGCCGAATGGGGGGCCACTTCCTGGATGTACTCCAGGGCCTGACCACCCTCAAGATCTTCGGCCGAAGCCGCGCCTATGTGGGGGTCATCCGCGAGGTGACCGACCGGTTCCGGGATACCACCCTCGGGGTGCTGCGGGTGGCCTTCCTGTCGGCCCTGACCCTGGAACTGCTCGCCACCATCAGCACGGCGCTCGTGGCCGTGGGCGTGGGGCTCCGGCTGCTCTACGGCCACCTGCCCTTTTACGAGGCCTTCTTCGTGCTGCTGCTGGCCCCGGAGTTCTACCAGCCCCTGCGGAACCTGGGCACCCAGTTCCATGCGGCCATGGGCGCCGCCGAGGCGGCCCGCCACATCTTTGAAATCCTGGAAACCCCGGCCCCGAGCCGGCCGGGGCCCCGGGTGGCCGTGCCCGAAGCCCGCCCCTTCGCCCTGGAACTCCGGAACCTGACCTTCCGGTACCGGCCCCAGGACCCTCCGGTGCTGGAAAATCTCTCGCTGGATCTCGTACCCGGGGAACGCGTGGCCGTCGTAGGCCCTTCGGGCGCCGGCAAAACCACCCTGTTCCGCCTGATCCTGGGCTTTTACCAACCCACGGAGGGCGAGATCCTGGCCCAGGGCCGACCGATCCGGCGGATGGACCCCGAGGCGTGGCGCCGGCTCATCGCCTGGGTGCCCCAGCGCCCCTATCTCTTTTACGGCACCGTGTGGGAGAACCTGCGCCTGGCTTCTCCGGAGGCCTCCGACGAGGAGATCCTGCAGGCCTGCCAGCGGGCCCAGGCCCACGACTTTATAGAGCAGCTGCCCCAGGGCTACGACACCCTCATCGGGGAACGGGGCGTGCGGCTCTCCGGCGGCCAGGCCCAGCGCCTGGCCCTGGCCCGGGCCCTCCTTCGGGATGCCCCGCTGGTGCTCCTGGATGAACCCACGGCCCACCTGGACCGGGCCACCGAGGAACGGATCCAGGAAACCCTGGAGCGCTGGACCCGCGGGCGCACCACCCTGGTGATCGCCCACCGGCTGCGCACGATCCGGTGGGTGGACCGCGTGGTGGTCCTGGAAAACGGCCGCCTGGTGGAACAGGGGCCCCCTGAGGTCCTGCTCCGGAAGGGCGGGGCCTTTGCCGAACTCCTGGCCGCCTACGGAGGGTATCTGCCGTGAGGACCTTCGGCCGATTGCTCGGCATCGTGCTGCCGGCCTGGCGCTGGATGCTCGTGTCGGTGTTCCTGGGCGCCTGCACCGTGGCGGCCAACATCGGTCTGATGACCACAGCGGCCTATCTCATCGCCTCGGCGGCCCTGCATCCGCCCCTGGGCACGCTCTTCGTGCCCATCACCGGGGTCCGGTTCTTCGGCATCTCGCGGGGCGTGTTCCGGTACGGCGAACGCCTGGTGACCCACAACACCACCTTCCGTATCCTGGCCCGGCTGCGGGTGTGGTTCTACGAACGGCTGGAACGCCTGGCGCCGGCCCGGCTCCAGGGGTATCGGAGTGGTGACCTCTTGAGCCGGATGATCTCCGACATTGAAACCCTGGAGCACTTCTATGTGCGGGTGCTCGCACCCCCGCTCGTGGCCGTTTTGACCCTTCTTGGGGCGTTTTTCCTGCTCCGGCACTTCGTGGGCACCGGCCCGGCCATGGGGATTCTGCTCTTTTGGGGCGGCGCCGGCATCCTCGTGCCCTGGCTGGTGGAACGCTGGGCCCGAAAGCCGGGCCAGCAGTGGATCCGCCGGCGGGGCGACCTGAGCGCCCACCTGGTGGACGGCATCCAGGGCATGCCCGATCTGCTGGCCTTCGGCGCGCATCACCGAAAGGCGGAAACCCTTGATCGCCTGAGCCGCCGACTCATCGCCGACCAGACCCGCCTGAGCGCCATCACCGGCTTCGCCTCAGCCGCAATGCTGGCGGCCACTCACCTGGCCGTAATCGCCGTGCTGGTGTGGGCCATTCCCCAGGTGGCCCGGGGAGAACTGGCCGGTGTGCTGCTGCCGGTGGTGGCCCTTCTGGTGCTGACCAGTTTTGAGGCGGTAATGCCGCTGCCCGAAGCGTTCCAGTTTTTGGGGAAGTCCCTGGAGGCTGCCCGGCGCCTGTTCCGAGTGGTGGATGCGCCGGTGCCGGTCCAGGACCCGCCCACCTCGGCCACACCCCGGGATTTCTCGGTGGACATCCAGGACCTCTGGTTCCGGTACGATCCTGAGGAGCCGTGGGTGCTTCGGGGTGTTGATCTGCACCTCCGGGAGGGAGAGCGGGTGCTCCTCATGGGGCCCTCCGGGGCCGGCAAAACCACCCTGGTGGCCCTGCTGCTCCGGTTCTGGGACTACGAACGGGGCTCGCTGCGCCTGGGTGGCCACGAATTGAAGGCCTACCGGGCCGACGATGTGCGCCGCTGGATCGCGGTGCTGGACCAGAAGCCCTACCTCTTCAACACCACCATCCGCGAAAACCTCCTGCTGGCCCGGCCCGAGGCCACCCAGGAGGAACTGGAACAGGCCTGCCGCGTGGCCCAGATCCACGACTTCATCCAATCGTTGCCCGAGGGCTACGACACCTATGTGGGTGAGGGCGGGGTTCGCCTTTCCGGCGGCCAGGCCCAGCGCATTGCCATCGCGCGGGCCGTGCTGCGCGGCGCCCCGATCTGGATCCTGGACGAACCCACCGAGGGCCTGGATGCCCTCACCGAGCAGGCCCTGCTCCAGACCCTGGAGCAGGCCTTAGAGGGCCGTACCGTGCTCATCATCAGCCACCGGCCGCTGGCTCTGCGCCGGCTGGATCGGGTGCTGTGGATGGAAAACGGTCGGCTTGAGGAAATTCCGCTACGGCGGCGGGATCGTTTCTAAGGTGCGGGCCAGGTCGCGGAGGGCCTGGACCAGTTCCTGGAAGTTCACCCCCAGGTTTTCCAGGGGTTCCACGAAGTCGCGGTGCCTGCGTTGGGCCCGGTACGCGGGCTGCCGCCGGGGCAGGGCCAGGTACCGTTCCATCCGTTCTACGGTTTCCCGACTGTACACCAGCGACACCCCGTAGATCACGCGCTCCCGCGACAGGTAAAAGGTGCTGCCCGCCACCTTGCGGTCTTCTACGACATAGTCAAACCAGTCGGTGCGGAGCCGCACCGGGGCGCCGAGGCGCTGGAGAACCCGGCACAGGGGGTCTCCCACCCACCGGGCATACACCCGGAGCGGTCGGCGCTTCGGGCTCCAGAACCCCACCTCCAGCACGGGCACCCTGGGGTCCAGCACCACGGTGCCGCCGCCGCCCAGGCGCTGCTTGATCACCACCTCAGGCCGCAGGTTTTCCAGGAGGAGATCGTGCCGGGCATCGCTGAAGCGCCCGAGCACGATCATCTCCCTTTGGGGCAACCAGAACCGGGCGATCACCGGACGCTCAGGCGCAAGGTGGTGCAGGATCCACCAGTCGTAGGGGCCCTCGTGCATGGCCTTTATTGTGCAGGAGCGTATAATTGCCGACATGCTAAATCTCTGGACCGCTTTGATCCTGGGCTGGCTTTCCGTTTCCGGAGGCCAGGTGACCCTGGGGTACCATGTGCCCCTTTCCGGCTACGATGTGCTCTCGGGATACGGACTCCAGGCCGTCCTGTGGACAGCCGGGCCCGCGCCGATGCTGGACCTGGGCCTGGCTCTGAACCTGGACGGGTTCAAGGGCGAGGAGCGGTACCGGCTGAGCCTGTGGGGCCTGGGGCCGATGCTCTCCCTGCAGATCCGGCAGGCGAACCTGCAAACCGGCGTGCTCTTCGGCCGGCTCCATCGGCAAATGGGCACCGGACGGGAGCAGGGGAGCGCAAGTCGCTGGATCCTGCAGGGTTCCTATCCGGTGGTCCGCTGGCCCGGGGCCGAGGTTCACCTGCAGGCGGGCTATGCCGTGGTGCCGGGCCGGGAAAGCCGGTTCCCTTTTGCCACGGTGGGCGTGGGGATCCGCTGGTACCCCTGAGGGGTGTACAATTAAGCGCTTCCAGACGAACGAGGAGGTTTGCACGACCATGAAACAGGGCATTCATCCGAAGTATTACGAAGATGCCGAGATCCGCTGCGCCTGCGGCAATGTCATGCGGGTCGGCTCCACGCGGAAGAGCATGACCGTGGAAGTGTGTTCCAAGTGTCATCCCTTCTATACCGGCGAACTCCGCCGGATCGGTGTGGACACCAGCGGGCGCATTGAGAAGTTCATCAAGAAGTACGGCTGGGAGGGCTGACATGCGGGTGCTGGCAACGGTGGGCCTGGGTGTGGCGCTGTTTCTGGCCGCCTGTGCCCCACGCCGCACCACCCAGCCCCCGCAGCAGCAGCCCGCGCCGCCTCCGCCTACTACGGCATCCGGCGAGAACCTCCAGGAGACCCCGCCTATAGAGCAGCGGAGCGAGCCGGTCATCATCTTTGAGGAGGAGCCCACGCCGCCCGAAACCACGGCCCAGAGGGTGGCCACGCCTGCACCCGCTGGAATCCCGGTGTTCCGGGTCCAGGTATTTGCCGCCTCGTCCCGGGAACGGGCCGAGGTCATCGCCCAGGAACTCCGGGAGATCCAGAAGGAGCCGGTGGTGGTCGTGGAGGAGGGTGGGCTCTTCAAGGTGCAGGTGGGGGCCTTTGGCTCCCGGCTCCTGGCCGAGGGGTACCGCGATTTCCTGCGCACCAAGGGCTATCCCGACGCCTTCGTGGTGGAGATTTCTCCGGGTCCGTGAAATCGCTGTTCCTGGCCACCACCAATCCCCATAAACTCCGCGAGATCCAGGAGATCCTGGAACTTCTGGGACTGGCCCACGCCTTTCGGCTCCAGGCTCGGGCCCCGGAGGTGGAGGAATCCGGCGTGACCTTCCTGGAGAACGCCTGGATCAAGGCCCGCCAGGTGTACCAGGCCACGGGGCGGCCCGTGATCGCCGAGGACACCGGGCTGGTGGTGGAAAGCCTGGACGGTGCACCGGGCCTGTTTTCCGCGCGCTTCGCCGGCAGCCCCACAGACCATCGGCAGAACCTGAACAAACTGCTGGCCCTTCTCCAGGGGCGGGGCGAGGAGGCCCGGCGGGCGCGGTTCGTGTGCTACGCGGTGTACCTGGACGATGAACGCCGGGTCTGGGCCCGGGGCGAGGTGCAGGGCCTGATTGCGCCGGAGGCCCGCGGAAGCCGGGGCTTCGGGTACGATCCCATCTTTCTGTATCCGCCCCTGGGCCGCACCTTTGGCGAACTGGCCCCGGCCCTGAAGAACCGCCGAAGCCACCGGTACCACGCCCTCCGCCGCCTGTTCCAGAAACTCGGGATGCTGCCGTGAAGCCCTGCCAGGCCGTGGCCTTTCTGGACCGGGACGGTGTACTCATTGAAGACGTGCACTACCTGAGCCGGCCCGATCAGCTCCGGTTTCGCCCCGGCGTTCCCCGGGCGCTTCGGGAACTGCAACGCCTGGGGTTCCGACTGGCGGTGGTCACCAACCAATCGGGCGTGGCCCGGGGATACCTTTCCCTGGCGCAGCTCCACCGGGTGCACCGGCTGCTTGCCCTCCGGCTGCAGCAGGAAGGGGTTTATGGCCTGGAGTTCCTGGTGTGCCCCCACCATCCTTCGGAACGCTGTGGCTGCCGCAAGCCCGGTACCTTCCTGGCGCTCCAGTACTTTCGGCGGCACCCGGAGGTGTGCCGGGGCATCGTGGTGGGCGACCGGGCCTCGGACATGGCCTTCGCCCAGCGGCTCGGGTTTCCGGGCTTTTGCGTGGGAACCTGTGGCCTGTATAATGCACCGGAAATTGTGGGGTCCTTTCCGGGGCTCCCCGAGGTGGTCCAATGGCTCAAACAACACCCCGGCTTTCCATCGTAATGCCCGTTTACAACGAGGAGCGGAGCATTGAGCAGGTGCTCCGCCGCCTGCAGCAGCTCCCGCTGCCCTCCTACGAAGTGGTGGTGGTGGACGACGGTTCCACCGACGGCACCCGTGAGATCCTGCGTCGCTGGGACGGTGCGGAGGGCGGGCGGTTCCGCGTGATCCTCCAGGAGCGGAACACCGGCAAGGGCGGCGCAGTGCGCCGGGGTGTACTGGAGGCCCGGGGCGAGTATGTGGTGATCCAGGATGCCGACCTGGAATACGACCCCCAGGACCTGGCCCGGCTGTATCAGGAAATTGAACAGGGCCGGGCGCAGGTGGTGTACGGCAGCCGCTTTCTGGGTGGCGGGGAGTTCCTGATTTCCAGTAAGATTGCCAATCGGGTCTTGAGTTTGTTGACCAGTGTGCTGTATGGTAAGAGGGTAACCGACATGGAAACCTGTTACAAAATGATGCCGAGAGACCTTTATCTTTCCCTTCAAATTCGGGCCAATCGCTTTGATATGGAGCCCGAAATTACCGCCAAGATCCTCCGCCAGGGGATCCCCATCCGGGAGGTGCCCATCCGGTACCGAGGGCGCAACCGCAGCGAGGGCAAAAAAATCGGAGTGAGGGACGGATTGCAGGCCGTGTACACGTTGGTGCGCTATCGGTTCGTGCGGTAGAACACTAAGAAACTCGGGAGGTGATTGGGTCATGGCCTTGGACCCGAAACTCGTGGAACTGCTGGCGTGCCCGAAATGCCACGGGCCGCTGGAATACGATCCGGAGCGTGAAGTGCTGCGCTGCCCTCGGTGCAAACTGGAGTATCCGATCCGCGAGGGCATCCCGGTGTTGCTCCTGGAGGAGGCGAAGAAGTATGAATAGGGCGGTCCTCGGGCTCCTGGTCCTCGGTCTTTTCACCGGCACCCTGCAGGCCTGGCCTGTACCCGAGGCCACGGTGGAGCAGGTGCGATCCACAGAACAGGGCATTTCCTTTGTGTTCCACCTGACCCAGCTGGATACCGAGCGCCTGCGGTTCCAGGGGGAAACCTACCTGAAGGTGGGGGTGGGCGATGCCCCGGTGTCCTTCAGGATCGGTGATCCCCTGTTGCCCCGGTATGAGGTGCCCTTTGCGGTGCCGCCGGGCCGTCGGCCAGTGCTGCGCCGGCTGGAGGTGCTCCAGGAGGAGCGGGTGCCGGTCCACGGCCGCATCTTCACTTACGGCGGCTTCGGAGAAGACGGCCTGAGCCCCCAGCCGGGCCCGCCGCCGGAGCCCCGGGAGTTCCCCGATGCCTGGGCCCGGCCGCCGGAAACCGCCCTTCGCCGGCACCTCAAGTACGGAATTCTGCCTGTGACGCCGGTGCGCTGGACCCCCTCCGGCCTGCGGGTGGCCCGCAGGATCCGGGTGGAGATCGCCTTTGAGGCCGATCCCGAGTTGAGCCGCCGGGAGGTGCCCTATCAGGGCACCGATCCCTTCCAGGAGATCCACGAACGTACGGTGATCAACCCCGAACAGGTGCGGGCCTGGCTTGTGAGCCAGGCAAGGCCTGCCCGTACACCGGCTTTACAGCAGGACCCCTTTGCCACGGCCTCGGCCTGGATCCGGATTCCTCTGACCGAGCCCGGCGTCTATGCCGTGACCTATGAAGACCTGCTGGCCACCGGTGTCCCCGGCCCCTTTGAGTCGGCGGGCCTAAACCTGTTTTCCCTGGGGCCCGACACCCTGCCTCCGCGCATGGCCGATTCCCTGGTGCCAGCGTTCCGCCCTGTGGCCTTCCTGCTCAAGGACGGTGACGACGGCGTGTTCGGCCCCGGCGATACCCTGTTCTTCTACAACCCCGGCGTGGCCCTGTACCGATGGAACGAGGACGCCTGGTCCTTTTACCGCAACCCCTACGCCGACACCCTGGTGTTCTGGCTCGCCCTGGGGTCCCAGGAACCGGCCCAGGTAATGGAAGAGCAAAGGGTCACCGAGTTCGGCGACTACCTGTATTCCGAACCCCTTACCGCCTGGTATCGCCACGAGAAAGACCTCATCAACATCGCCAAAAAGGGCCTGTGGTGGCAGGGAGAAGCCCTGATCCGCAATCAGGGCGCCTCCTTTACCGAGCTCACGTTGTCCGTGGACCTGGATCCGGCCCCCGTGCCCGGGGCCCAGGGTGTGCTCCGGTGCCAGGTCATCGGTGGGTTTGAAGCCGATCGCATCGTGGAACTGTGGTTTAACGACAGCCTGCTGCAGCAGGTGAGTTTTTCGGGTATCCAGGCACGCCTGTTGGAAGCCCCGGTGCCCCTGAGCCCTCACAACACCCTGAAACTGGTGCTGCGGGCGGCCGACAATCAGGGGGTTTCGGACTTCGCGTACCTGGACTACGTTGAGCTCGCGTACCCCACGCGGCAAGCCCATCCGGACCATCCCCTGTTCCTGAACGCCACCGGGTCTTCCGGGTTTCTGGACCTTGCCTTCGGCCTGTCCCACGCACGGTGGGTGGTGGAACAGGTGCCGGGCCAGGGAGAACTGACACCGCGGTTCTACCGGCCCCTGGCCCTGGGCGATACGGCCGTGGGGATTCGCACCACCGCCACCACGGCCGCCTACGTGCCGGTGGCCTCGGTGCACCGGCCCCCTATAATGACCTGGCGTACCACCTTTACCCTGCGCCAGTGGACCGAAGGGGCGGACCTGCTGATCGTGGCGCCCCGCGACTTCCTGTCCACCCTGGAACCCCTGATCCAGTGGAAGCGCCAGAACCTGTACCTCTGGGATGAGACCAGCGGCCGGTGGCAGCGTACCGGCGGCCGGATTCGCACCGTGGCCATAGAGGATGTGTTCCAGGAGTTCGGCTACGGCATGCGCGATCCCGTGGCCCTGCATTACTTTGTGAAGTACGCCTACCTGAATGCACCCGCGCCAGCCCCCACCTATCTGCTGCTCGTGGGCGACGGCACCTACGATTACCGGAATCTCCTGGGCGCCGGGGGCAACCTGATCCCGCCCTATGAGCCCTACTATACCTTGCAACTCAACGAAACGCAGCAGATGGGGGCCTGGGACGGCTACTACGGCGAGTTTACCGGCGACCGGTTCAGCGAGGTTCTGGTAGGCCGCCTGCCTGTTCGGAACCGCCAGGAACTGAGCGATGTCATCGACAAGATCCTGGCCTACGAGCGGGGTGAGGCTAACGGCCCCTGGCGAAACCGGGTCGTGCTGGTGGCTGACGATGACTACTGGGAAGATCAGTGCCACAACGAGCTCTTGCACACCCGGGACAGCGACGAGCTCTACCGCGAGGTGGTTCCCCGGAGTGTGGAAACCCGTACCCTGTACCTGATTGAGTATCCCCACGAGGTGCGGCCGCTGGTAGGGCGGGAGCTGTTCCTGCGGGATCTAAACCAGGGCTCGCTGATCTTCAACGTGTTCGGCCACGGCAACCCCGCTCAACTGTTCCACGAATCGATCTTCTCACTGGAAGCCTTCTCACGGGTGAACGCTGGCCGAAAGAACCCTCTCGTGATCATTGCCTCCTGCAAAACCGGAGCCTACGATCGGGTAGACCCGGTCCATGTACTGGGCGAGTATCTGGCCGTGGCCCATGGCGGCATCGCCACGATTTCCGCCACCACTGTGTCCTATGCCAGTTCCAACGCGGCTTATGCCCGGGCCATGATGGGCCTGGCCCTGGACGGGCAGCCCCATCCCCTGGGCGAGCTTCTGGAGTATGGCAAAAACAACCGGTTTTACGCCCTTCTGGGCGATCCAACGGTGCCGCTCCAGCGCCCCTCTGAGGACCTCACGGTAACCCTTTCACCCCCCACGGATACGCTCCAGGCCTACCACTTTTACGATGTGGAGGTACAGGGCGGCACCGCAGGCCAGCCCCTGGTGTTTGGATACCACGCCGATCAAGCGCGGACCTATGTATCCTGCGGCGGCAGTGTGCTCTCCTATGTGCATCCCGGTGACCTCTACTACCGGGGATGGACGGCCGGTGAGCCGCCCACGGCGACCTTAATGGCCCCCTTCGTGGCCGACACGATGGCGCCGGCCCGGGTGCTGGCCTATCGGGCGGAGGCCAGCGTTGAAACGCCGGCCGGTTTGGTCGGGCTCCAGGACAGCCTGATCCTGGTGCCGGCCCTGCTGCCCCAGGACTCGGGCGGCCCCCGGATTCGGTTCCTGTGGAGCGGCCAGGAACTCCGGGATTCGGCCACGGTTCCGGCGAGCTTCTTCTTGGAGGTGGAGGTTTCCGACGAACACGGGGTGTACCTGGGTCCCGATACCCTGCCCACCGGCGAACTCGGCCTGATGCTGGTGATGGATGAGGAAACCCGGCGGGCGATGGACCTGACACCGCTGTTTTACTATGTGGACGGCTCGGCCACCCGGGGGCGGGCCGTGGTGCCGGTGACCTTTGACCAGGCTGGCTATCACCGTTTGCGGGTGGTGGCCTACGACAACCTCGTGCTCGGCGATGTGGTGGACCCGCTGCGCCACCGGTCCCAGAAGGAAGTGGTGGTGTTCGTCCCCGCAACCCGGCTGGTGCTGCAGAACCTGCTGGCCTATCCCAACCCGTGGCGGGGCCAGGGCCCGGTGCACTTCACCTTCTTCCTCACCCAGAACGCCGATCGGGTGCAGGTGAAGGTCTATACGGTTACCGGGCGCCTGGTGTGGTCCACCGAAACCTCGGGCACCGAGGGATTCAACGACATCGTTTGGGACGGCCGCGACGATGCGGGTGACATCCCGGCCAACGGCCTGTATTATTTCAAAGTGGTGGCCGAAAGCGGCGGCGAAGCCGTTTCCCGCATTGAAAAGCTCCTGATTTTACGATGATGGAACGCCCGGAGGGCCTGCAAAACGAGGATACGCGCATCATGACATCCGTGGAAACCATTCTGGGTACCGGCGCGTACATGGAGGGCACCCTCAAGGTGCAGGGTGATGCCCGCATTGAGGGGCACTTCAAGGGCAAGATCCAGGTGGACGGCAACCTCACCGTGGGCGAAAGCGGCCAGGTGGAAGGCGAGATCCACGCCAAGAACGCCATCGTGAACGGCCATGTAAAGGGCGAACTCTATGTGGAGGAGAAGGTGGAGTTCCAGGCCAACGCACGCTTTGAAGGCGAGGTGGAGTGCAAGGGCCTGATCGTTCACGACGGCGTGACCTTTGACGGCACCTGCTACATGAGCAAGAAGAAGTCCCAGCGTTCCGCCAACTTCCTGATGGAACCCGGAGAGACCGGTGAGCCCACCTACGCCCCGGAACCCAGGGAAGCCTAAGTTTTTTGACTCGCACAACCACCTGAACGACCCCGCCTTTGAGGGGGAACTGGAACTGGTGGTGGCCCGGGCCTTGGAGGCCGGCGTCAAGGGGTTTCTGGTGGTGGGTTACAACCTGGAATCCTCGCGCCGGGCTGTGGAACTGGCCGAAACCCTTCCCTGGACCTTCGCCGCCGTAGGGCTCCATCCCCACGAGGCCCACGCCTTTTCTACCGAGCTCCTTGCCGAACTGCGAACCCTGGCCCAGCACGAGCGGGTGGTGGCCATCGGCGAGATCGGGCTGGATTACCACTATCACCATTCCACCCCTGAGGAACAGAAGCGGGCCCTCCGGGCCCAGCTGGACCTGGCCCGGGACCTGGACCTTCCGGTCAGCCTGCACATCCGCAAGGCCTTTCCCGACATGTTTGAGGAACTGGCCGCCTTTCCCGGGGTGGCAGGCGTGTTCCACTGCTTTTCCGGCGGCCCCCGGGAGGCCCGGCAGGCGCTGGAAATGGGGTTTTACATCTCGTACTCCGGGTTCCTGACCTACGGTTCCCGCAAACTGGAAAAGGCCCTGCGCCAGACGCCCCTGGACCGGCTCCTGATCGAAACCGATGCGCCGTACCTGGCCCCCGGCGAGTACAAGGGAGGGCGCAACGAGCCGGCCTATCTGCCCATCACCGCCCGCAAGGTGGCCGAGGTGCTGGAAAT
>WGAB01000204.1 GCA_015489295.1 Caldifarciminota bacterium | reverse complement strand
ACATAGATCACCGAAAAATTCAGGCGTTGAAGGCAGGCAGGAGTTACATCACGGATCTTTCCGATGAAGAGATTCGAAAACTGATGTCCACCGGCCGGTTCCGGCCGACTACCCACTACAAAGCCCTCACCGAGGCCGATGCCATTCTGATCACCGTGCCAACGCCTCTTTCCAAAACCCGCGATCCTGATATCAGCTACGTGATGGCAGCGGTGGGGGAGATCAAGAAGATTCTCCGGAAAGGTCAGCTGGTGGTGCTGGAAAGCACCACCTACCCCGGCACCACCGATGAACTGGTCAAGCCCGAACTGGAATCCGGTGGACTTCGATGTGGAACGGACTTCTTTTTGGCGTTTTCCCCCGAGCGAATCAATCCCGGCGATTCGATGTATGTCCTGAAAAACACCCCCAAGGTGGTGGGGGGCGTGGACGAAAATTCTACGGAGGTGGCTGCCCTGTTGTATGGTCAAGTGATTGAAACGGTGGTGCCCGTGTCCTCGGCCCGGGTGGCCGAGATGTCCAAGCTTCTGGAAAACACCTTCCGCAGTGTCAACATTGCTCTGGTGAACGAGATGGCCATTGCGGCCGAGATCCTCCAGATCGACATCTGGGAGGTGATCGAAGCCGCGGGGACCAAGCCCTTTGGGTTCATGAAGTTTTACCCGGGGCCGGGTATTGGGGGGCATTGCATTCCCGTGGATCCTCATTATCTGGCGTGGAAACTCAAAACCCTGAATTACAACGCCCGGTTCATCGAACTGGCCTCGGAGATCAACACCTTTATGCCCCGCTACGTGGTCACCCGGATTCAGGATGTCCTCAACGACCATGCCAAGCCCCTGAAGGGGTCCCGGATCCTGGTGCTGGGGGTGGCCTATAAACGCGATGTGAACGATCTCCGGGAATCGCCAGCGCTGGACGTGATGCAGTTGCTTTTGGCAAAGGGGGTTGATTTGAGGTACCACGACCCCTATATTCCCGAGGTCCGGATCGGCGACCGGGTGTTTCGATCCGTTCCGTTGACCGAGGAGCAGGTGAGGGGTGTGGATTTAGTGGTCATCTTGACGGACCATTCCGGTGTAGATTACGAAGCGGTGGTCCGTTGGGCTCCTCTGGTGTTTGACACCCGAAACGCCACCCGAGGGTTGAATGCCGGCCTTCGGGGCAAGGTGATGAAACTTTAAGCCGGGGGTGAAGAAAAGGCATGCGCGAAGAATTCCGGATTACGGATTATCTGGATGTTCTCATCCGCTACAGGCGGCTCGTGCTGGCCTTTGTGGTGGGGGGGATTCTCATCGGTGTATTAAAGGTTGTTCTGTCGCCCCGGGTTTACGAAGCCAAAGCCCTGGTCCGCCTCTCGCTTACCGAGACCAGAATTCCCGTTTTACCACAGGTTTCGTTCAACCAGCCGTATATCTACGATCCCTTAGAAAGCGAAATTGCGTTGATGTATTCCCGTACCCTGCAAACCCGGGCGATCTTGCGAATCGGGGATAACATTGCTCTCCAGAAGAATCGTTGGGTGACCATTGACACAGCGTACTCCTGGATTCCTGTGACGGCCGGAGTCTATCGCCTGAAACTCCACTCAGATACGGTGGAACTCTTCACGGAGGAGGGGGAGCAGATTTTCCAGGGCACCCTGAGGGATACGGTGAAGGGACCGGGGTTCGCCTTTCTCCTGAAACCTATGGTGGAGGATCTCTCTGGGGTGCGAGCAGAGGTGGACCTCAACGTTCTCTCACCGAAGGATTTAGGGCTGACCGTGAGTGTCCTCCAAAGGGGCCGCACCAACCTGGTGGAAATCACGGCCCGGGGGCCGAATCCAAAGGCCGCCGCCCGCAGGGCCAATGCACTGGCCGCAGAGTACGTCGATTACACCTTGTATGGCCTGCGGGAAGAAGCCCGGCATGTTCGTTTGTTCATCGAAGAGCAATTGGCCTCTCTGGAACGGGAGCTGGACAGTGCCGAGGCGCGGCTCCAGCGGTTCAAAGAGGAGGAGGGCATCCTCGTTCTTTCTACTGCTGCTGAAGCGATCTCCTCACGACTGGCCAACCTGGAGAGCCAGCGGGCGAGGGCCATGGCCGAACGGGCCGAGGCCGAGATGCTGGCCCGGAAGTACCTCGAGGAGCTCAAGGGAGGCGGCTTTTACGAGGAGTACAAGCAGATCATTTCCAACCCAGAGATTTCCACCAATCCCCTGGTGGCCCAGTTGAAGCAGCGCATCACCCAGTTACAGGTGGAGCGGGCCCGGTTGTCCAGTGAGTACGGGCCGGACCATCCCCGGATCGTGGCCATCGACCGGGCGATCCAGGAGGCCGAACGGGAACTTCAACAGGCCCTCCGGGCCTCCCTGAAATACGGTCCCTCGGCCGAGGACCCGGTGTACCAGATGCTGATCACGGGGATTGTAGAGGCCGAGGCCCGGAAACAGGCCCTGGAGGGGAAGATTCAGGCCCTGGATCAGCTCATTGCCGAAACCGAGAAACAGATGCGAAACTTCCCGGCCAAGGAAGTGCGGCTGGCCGATCTGGAACGGCGGGTGACCGTAACCCGGGAGATCTACAACACCCTCCTGGACCGGCTCCAGGAGGCCCGGATTGCCGAGGCCAGCAAAACGAGCGATGCGAAGATCATCGACTACGCCCTTCCCCCCAAAAAGCCCATCAGTCCGAAGCCCAAACGCGATGTGCCGTTTCTCACCTTCCTGGGGTTCTTGATCGGTGTGTTCATGGCCTTTGTTCTGGAATATCTGGACAACACCGTCAAAACCGGCAAAGACGTTGAAAAAATCCTGAACCTCCCGGTGCTCGGGATCGTTCCCTGGATGGAGGGGACCGATCCCGACATGCAGCCGGTGGTGGTGCACTTCGATCCCAAGTCGCCGGTGGCCGAGGCGTACCGCACCCTGCGTTCCAACATCCGGTTTGCCAGTTTGGGCCAACCCCTCCACACCCTGGTGGTGACCTCCAGCGTGGCCAAGGAGGGCAAAACCTCTACGGCCACCAATCTGGCCATTACCGTAGCCCAGAGCGGGCAAAAGGTGTTGCTGGTAGACGCAGATTTGCGGAACCCACGCCTGAACCGGGTGTTTCGGATCAAACGGGAACCCGGGTTGTCGGATGTCCTGATCGGTCGGGTTCCCCTGGAGGAGGCCATTTACGAGGTGCCCGATATTCCCCACCTTTATCTGTTGCCCTGCGGGCCGATTCCTCCCAATCCCGCCGAACTCCTGTCGTCTCAGGCGCTTCAAAACCTGATCGAGACCCTGAAACAGCAGTACGATCTCATCATCTTCGACTCGGCCCCCCTCCTGCCGGTCAGCGATAGCGTGGAACTCGGCAAATTCACCGACGGCATGTTGCTGGTGGTCCGGGCCGGCATGACCGAACGGGATTTCCTGGAAGAGGTTAAGCGGATCCTGGAGAACACCCGGCTCCGGGTGCTGGGTGTGGTGCTGAACGCTGTGGACCTGGTGCGGCATTATGGCTACTACCGGTACCGGTACTACCGTTATTACCGGTACTCCTACAGCCACGTGAAGGAGCCCCCGCCCACCCTCTGGGGGAAGGTCCAGCAGCGGCTGGTGCAATGGAACCAAAAACTCCAGAAGGTATTGCGAAGATAAACAATGGCCCCCGAGATTGAGACCCTCTTAGAGGAAGAACTCCGCATTTCGTACATTGACTACGCCATGAGCGTCATCGTGGGCCGGGCGTTGCCCGATGTCCGCGATGGCCTGAAGCCGGTGCAACGGCGGATCCTCTTTGCCATGCGAAACCTGGGGCTGGTGCCCGGCCGGCCGTACCGCAAGTCCGCGACGGTAGTGGGTGAGGTGATCGGGAAGTACCATCCCCACGGCGACAGCCCGGTGTACGACGCCCTGGTGCGCATGGCCCAGGATTTCTCCCTGCGCTACCCCCTGGTGGACGGCCAGGGGAACTTCGGCAGCATTGACGGTGACCCGCCGGCAGCCTACCGGTACACCGAGGCCCGGCTGACCCCGGTGGCCATGGAGCTCCTGGA
>WGAB01000203.1 GCA_015489295.1 Caldifarciminota bacterium | reverse complement strand
TGGTCCAGAAGGCCTTAACCGCGGCGTTGGCGGCCGAGGGCTTGTAGTACCAGAAGCCGATCAGCAGGTAGGAGCAGAGGCCCACGAGTTCCCAGAAGGCGTAGATCTGGATCAGGGTACCGGCGGCCACCAGGTTCAGCATGGAAAAGGCGAACAGCGAATGGTAGGTGAAGTACCGGCCCAGGGAGCCCGGCGGTTCCTCGCTCATGTAGCCCAGGGAGTAGATCTGCACCATGGAGGCCACCAGCGCCACCACGGCCAGCATGATGGCGGCCAGGGGATCCAGGTACAGGCCCACGGTGATGGATGGCGCGTGCTTCAGAGGCATCCACACGGCCTGCCAGGTGTGGGGGCCGGGATCCGCCAGCACGAGTTTGACCACCACCAGCGAGGCCACGAGCGAGGTGAGGATGGCGACGATGGAAAGATACGCCGCCGGTTTCCCGGCGCGCCGCCAGGGGATCACCAGGCCGTTCCAGGCGAAGGATACAAAGGGTGGCAGCAGCACCAAAAGGGTCCACAGTAAAAGGTTGCCGTTCATCGCTCTACCCCTTTAAGAAGTCCATTTCGTCGGCGTTGACCGTTTTGCGGAGGCGGTAAATGAGCACCACGATGGCGAGCCCCACCGCCACCTCGGCCACGGTGATGGTGATGGTGAAGAAGGCAAACAGTTGCCCGCCGAGGTTGCCGTGAAGCCGGGAGAAGGTGACCAGGGCGATGTTGGAGGCGTTCAGCATGAGCTCGATGGCCATGAGGATGGCGATGGCGTTCCGGCGTGTGAGCACGCCGAAGGCCCCGATGGAAAACAGGAGGAAGGCGAGCACCAGGTACGAGGTCAGCATGGTCAATCCTCCTTCCGGGCCAGCACGATAGCCCCGATGATGGCTGCCAGCAGCAGCACCGACAGCACCTCAAAGGGCAGCACGAACTGGCGGAAGATGCCAAAGCCGATGCCGAGGTTGATGTTGTCGGGCATGGGCGAGGGGGTCATGGGCAGCTGGCTCTGGTACAGGAAGTAGAGGAACACCAGGAAGAGCACCACGGCGCTGAGGCCGCCCCAGAAGAGGTTGCGCGACACGAGCCGAATCTCCTGGGCCACGATGTCCTTGGTGAGCATGATGGCGAAGGCGAGCAGGGTGATGATGCCGCCGGCGTACAGCAGGATCTGCATGAAGGCCAGGATCTCGGCCTGCATCACCAGATAGATCACGGCCGTGATCACCAGGGCGCCGGCGAGATAGAGCGCCGCGCGGAAGATGCTTTTGGAAAGCACCACCCCCAGGGCCAGGAGCACCAGGGGCACGGCCAGAACCCAGAAAAGCACGGCATTCATTCCTTTTTCTCCTCCGGCTTGGGCTGGGGTTTCGGACGGGGACGGGGAGCCGGGCGAGGGGGTGCCTGCATGTTCCGCAACGCCGAGCCGGTCATGGGGCTGATGAGGTCCTGGTACTTCTTCTCGTTGGCCATGAGTTTTTCCTTGGTCAGGAACAGGTCTTCGCGGGAGTAGCCCACCTCGTCGTTGGCACGGATCATCACAATGGCGTCGGTGGGGCATACCTGTACGCAGAGGCCGCAGAAGATGCAGGCGTTCATGTCCAGGGTGAAGTCCTTGGCGTAGGAGCGCTTTTCGCGTTTCTCCGGGATCACCGTGATGATCTGGGACGGGCAGATGTTCTGGCACAGCCGGCACCCGATGCAGTTCTCCTCGCCCGTTTCCGGGTTGGTGGTCAGGGCGAACACCCCGCGGAACCGCTCGGGCATGGTGCGGCGTTCCCGCGGGTACTGCACGGTCACCGGCTTTCGGGCCAGGTTTTTAAGAGTGATGACCAGGCTGTCCAGGGTTTCTTTGACGATCCCCATTGTCGGCCTCCTATCGGAGCACCACCCAGAGGGCGGCCAGCAGCAGGTTGACGACGCTCACGGGCACCAGCACTTTCCAGTTGAACACCATGAGCTGGTCCACACGGAGCCGGACGAAGGACCACCGGATCCAGAGGAGCACGGAGTACATGAACACGGTTTTGATGAAGAGCCAGAGGAGGGGAGGCAGGAACGGGCCGCGCCAGCCGCCGAGGAAGAGCACGGAGGCGAGGATGGACACCGCCAAGAGGTGCACATACTCGCCCACATAGAACATGGCGAACTTCCAGCCGGAGTATTCCACGGCGAAGCCGCCGATCAATTCGGATTCGGCCTCCGGAATGTCAAAGGGTGCGCGGTTTCCCTCGGCCAGGGTGGCCAGCAGGAACACCACGAAGGCCACCCAGCCCACCACGGGCCAGAGGGCGAACCACAGGCCCTTCTGGGCCTCGGTGATGGCGCCCAGGTTCATGGAGCCCGTGAGGACGACGGGCACCAGGGCCGAGAGCACCAGGGGCACCTCGTAGGAGATCATCTGCGACACGAAGCGCATGGCCGAGAGCAGGGCGTACTTGTTGTGGCTGCCCCAGCCGGCCATCATCACGCCGAAGACGCCCAGGGAGGAGACTGCCAGCACGTAGAGGAGCCCCACATTCAGGTCGGCCACCACCCAGGTTTTGCTGAAGGGGAACACGGCGAACAGGAACATGGGGGGCAGCATGAAGAGGAAGGGAGCCACGTTGTACACCCATTTGTCGGCGTTCTTGGGGATGATGTCTTCCTTGCGTAGGATCTTGATGGCGTCGGCGATGGACTGGAGCCAGCCGTGGGGATAGCCCACCCAGTAGGGGCCGATCCGGCGCTGCATGCGGCCGGCGAACTTCCGTTCCCACCAGATCATGTAGGCCGCGATCAGCAGCGCCACGCTCAAAATCACCACACTCCAGAAGGCAACCAGGAGCCACTTCATCGGTCTACATCTCCGAAGACAGGGTCCAGGGAGCCCAGGATGACCACCACATCGGCCACCTTGTGGCCCCGCACCAGGTGTTGCACCGCCTGCAGGTTGGAAAAGGAGGGCGAGCGGAGCTTGAGCCGGTAGGGTTTGTGGGTGCCGTCGGACACGAGGTAGGCGCCGAGTTCGCCGCGGGCCGATTCCACCCGGGCGTACACCTCCCCCTTGGGGGCTTTAATGGCCACCGGGGCCTTCACCGGCGGCTTGGCGCCGATGGGCCCCTCGGGCAGCCCCTCGAGGGCCTGCTCCACGATATGGGCGGCCTGGAAGATCTCGTTGACCCGTACTTCGTAGCGTGCGCGGACATCGCCGGCTGTGGCCGTCACGATCTCAAAGTCCATTTTGTCGTAGGCGTCGTAGGGGAACGCCTTGCGCACATCGTAGGCCACGCCGGAGCCCCGGAGCACCGGGCCGGAGCAGCCGATGGACTGGGCCAGCTCCGGAGAGAGCACGCCCACGCCCCGGGTGCGCTGCTCAAACACCGGGTTGCCCTCCAGCATCTCGCGGACCTCATTGACGGTGTTGCGGACGGTTTGGAGGGCCTCCTTCACCTTGCGGTCAAAGCCCGCCGGCAGGTCGAACCGCACGCCGCCCACCTGCACCAGGTTGGGATGGAACCGGGCGCCGGTCCATTCCTCGTAAAGGTCCATGATGGACTCCCGGGCCTGGAACAGATACAGGAACATGGTGCTGCCGCCGCCCAGGGCGCCGCCCATGTCCAGCAGGAAGGTGCCGGTCCACACCAGGTGGGAGGCGATACGGTGCAGTTCCGAGGCCATCACCCGCAGGTACTGGGCGCGTTCGGGCACCTGGATGTTGGCCAGTTTCTCCACGGCGTGGGCCACCACCAGTTCGTTGTGCACCGGGCCCAGGTAGTCGTTCCGGGCCATGATGGGCACATCCTGCACGTAGCTCAGGTGCTCGGCGAGCTTTTCCACACCCCGGTGCAGGTATCCGATGTGGGGGATCAGGTCTTTGATCTCTTCGCCTTCCAGCACGAGCACGCCCCGAAACACCCCGTGGGTGGAGGGGTGCTGGGGGCCCATGTTCACCCGCATCTCATCAAAGGTAAATTCCAGGGTTCTCGTTGCCATGGCTCACCTGTAGGGGGGATGGGGGGTGTCCATGGGGTAATCCTTGCGCAGCGGATGGCCCTCCCAGTCCTCCGGCAAGAGGATCCGGCGGAGATCGGGATGGCCCTCAAAGGTTACCCCGAAAAGGTCGTACACCTCGCGTTCGTGCCAGTTGGCGCCTTCGTACAGGGTGCTCAGGGTGGGAACGGTTTCGCCGTCCTGGATCTTCACCTTGAAGAAGGCTTCCTCCAGGGTGTCCAGGTTGCGGATCAGGTACACGAGTTCCAGGTTCTCGCGGTAATCCACGGCCGTGACGAACACGAAGAACCGGAACCCCTTTTCCTTAAGGGCCCGGGCGAGGTCGGGCAGCCGATCCTTGGGCACATAGGGGATGCCCTGCTCGTTCACCTCCACGCCGAAGGCCTGGATCAGGTCCTGGGGCAGGCTCATTTCTTCCGCTCCGTTTCCTGCATGATCTTCCTTTGCAGGGCCATGATGCCTTCCATGAGGGCCTCGGGCGAGGGCGGGCAGCCGGGCACATAGACATCCACGGGGATCACGCGGTCTACGCCGGGCACCACGGAGTACACATGGCGGTAATGGTCGCCGGAGATGGCGCAGGAGCCCATGGCGATCACGTACTTGGGATGGGGCATCTGTTCGTACAGGCGGCGGATGCGGGGCGCCATTTTGACGGTGACGGTCCCGGCGATGATCATGACGTCGGCGCGGCGGGGCGAGGGCATCATCACGACGCCGAAGCGGTCCATGTCAAACCGGGAAGCGAAGGTGGCCATCATCTCGATGGCGCAGCAGGCGAGCCCGAAGGTCAGCGGCCAGAGCGAGGACTTGGTGCCCCAGGCCAGGAGTTTTTCCAGGGGCGCGATCACCAGGCCGCCGCCGGGCCATCGTTCCACCACATCAAAGAGGTCTTCCAGGGGAGAGTTGACCTTCTCGCGGGTCACACCCATTCAATGGCTCCTTTTTTGTAGGCGTACAGCCAGCCGAGCAGGAGGATCACGACGAACACCGTCATTTCCACAAAGGCGAGGATCCCAAGGTGCTTCAGGGTGAGGGCCCAGGGAAACAGGAACAGGGCCTCCACATCAAACAGAATGAAGATGAGCGCCACGAGATAGTATCCGGCATGGAACCGGATCCAGGGCGTGCCCTGGGGAACCTCGCCGCATTCGTAGTTCTGGTACTTTTCCCCCTCGGGCCGGCCCTTTTTCCGCAGGATGATGGCCAGCCCCATGGTCACCAGTGCGATGACCACCGCGACCAGAACGAAAACGGCGAGCGACAGGTAGGCTCCCATGAAATCCTCCTTGTTTCAGGTGCGGACTGCAGGACAAGGGGGAAATAAAAAAATGGGCCCGGCAGGACTCGAACCTGCAACCAACGGATTATGAGTCCGCCGCTCTGCCATTGAGCT
>WGAB01000202.1 GCA_015489295.1 Caldifarciminota bacterium | reverse complement strand
CCGGTAATCGTGCCAGATTTCAGAAAAGGTGTAGCCGCTGACCAGGAAGCCCAGGTAGGCCAGCACGGCATATACGATGAGCCCCCACAGGAGCCCCTGGAACATGATCCAGAGTTTTTTTACGCTGAAGCCAAAGCGGGCCGCGCGAAAAACATCCTTGTAATTCCAGTGGAGTGCCCTGCGCATGGTCGTCCTCCTTTAGGTTTGCCAAGCCCGGAAACCGGCTTAAATCCTATTATACAGGCTTTTCAGCGCCCCTCCGATGAGCACCACACCCACGATCAGGCCCCCAAGCCAGCCCAGAGCCACAAGAGCGGAAACGATGGCCCCGGCGATGAGCACGCCGCCCAGGATGGCAATCAGGGCCCGCCGGAACCGGATGCCGAAGAGCAGGGCCGCAAAGGCACCGGTCCAGGCCCCGGTTACGGGCAGCGGAATCGCCACAAAGAGCATGAGGCCCAGGGCCTCGTAGCGTTCCACCACCTCACCCCGCGCGCGGGTGCGGCGCTCCAGCCAGCGGTAAAAGCGCTGCCACAGGGGAAAGCGGTGGAGCCAGGCCGACACGGGCTGGAACACCAGCAAAAGCGGCACGATGGGCACCAGGTTGCCCACCACCGCCACGAGGTAAGCCTTCCAGAGGGGCATCTGGAGTTTCAGAACCGCCCAGGGGATGGCGCCCCGCAGTTCCAGGATCGGCAGCATGGCCGCCAGAAAGGTGGCCACTTCCGGCGGGAACCCCCGCAGGGTCTCCAGCAGATGGGTGGCCATCGGGTGCGCTCAGTCCTCCTGGTCAAAGGACGGCGCCTTCCACACCTGCCAGAAAGAGAACACCACCAGGGCCGTGACCGTGGCCCAGGCCAAAAGCAGAAAGATCAAACTGCTCAGCCTCATGCCTCTTTCCCCTTCCTTTGAAAGGCCCGGTGGGTGAGCACCAGGCCCACCACGAACACCGCCAGGATGAACAAGCGGGTGAACCAGATGGCCGGATCGCTCTTGAGCATCACCGGGATCCACTCGGTGAAGAGCCAGCCGCCGATGATGGCGATGAGCATGAGCGGCGTGACATACTTCAGCACGTAGTAGAAGAACCGGGGAATGCGCATCTGGGCGCCCTTGTGCATCTCCTGCCAGGCGCGGTCCATGCCGAACACCCAGGCGAAGAGCACGATCTCAATGAGGGCGAACAGGGTGATGGAAAAGGTGCCCATCCAGAAGTCCATCTCGTCCAGGGCGCCCTTCACGAAGATCGGGATATGGGCCGACAGGAAGATGAACAGGCCCACGCCCCAGGCGGTTTTCTCGCGCGGGAACCCGAACTCGTCCTGGAAAAAGGCCATCACCGGCTGGGTCAGGGCCACGGAGGAGGTGATGCCGGCGAAGAACAGCAGGCCGAACCACATGAAGCCGAAGAGCCAACCCAGGGGCATCTGGGTGAGCACCGCGGGCATGGACACAAAGCCCAGGTTAAAGGACCCGGCGGCCGCAATCTGCTGGGCCGCGGCCACGCCGAAGAAGGCCACCGCCGCCGGAATTGCAATGGACCCACCGAGCACCACCTCGGCGAACTCGTTGGTGGACGCGGTGGCCAGGCCCGAAACCACGATGTCGTCCTTTTCCCGCAGGTAGGAGGCGTAGGTGTGGATGGCGCCCATGCCCACCGACAGGGTAAAGAAGATCTGGCCGGCCGCCGCCAGCCACACCTTCCAGTTGGTCAGGGAACTGAAATCCGGATGCCACAGGAAGTCCAGGCCCTTGAGGGCGCTGTACTCCGGGGATACCGGCGACCCCAGGGTCAGCACCCGGATCGCCAGGATCACCGCAAAGGCGAACAGGGTGGGCATGGCGATCTTGGCCAGCACCTCAATGCCGCGGGAGATGCCCCGGGCCAGGATCCAGATGTTCAGGAACAGGGTGATCACAAAGAAGCCGTAGGCCCACACCGCGGGGCGCAGGAAGAACCCCCGGGCGCCCTCGGTGCCGATGTAGGTGTACAGAAAGTCGCGGAAGGGGGCCAACACCTCGGCGGCGTTGCTGGAAGCGGGCACCGTCGGCAACTGGTGGAACAGCGAGAAGATGCTGAAGGCCAGGGTCCAGGACTCAATGTAGGCGTAGTAGATGACGATCATCAGGGGGCCGACCACGCCGATCACCCCCAGGTACTTGGCCAGGGGGTGGCGCCAGAGGCGCTGGAACATGCCGGGCGTGGAGCCGTGGCCGTAGGAGCCGCCGTACCGGCCGATGGACCATTCCACCCACATGAGCGGAATACCGAGGAGCAGGAAGGAGATGAAGTAGGGGATCATGAAGGCGCCACCGCCGTTCTTGGCTGCCTGGACCGGGAACCGCAGGAAGTTCCCGAGGCCCACCGCATTCCCGGCCATGGCCAGGATCAAGCCGATCCGGGTCGCCCACCGCTCACGTTCCTTCATGGATACCTCCTCGTGGCTTGGATGGGCTAATTTTTAGGGTTCGGCGCCGGGGGGTCAAGGAAATGCATTAGCAACGCCCATCGTGGGCTCCCTTACGGATCTATGCGACAAACCACCCCGGTACGATCAGACCCGGGGAGGTGAACCGACATGAGAAAGGAGTTGGATCGGATGACCCGAAAGAGGATGGCCCAAATCTACGCCAGGAGGTACCGGAAGGCCACCACAGGGAGAAAACCAGGATCCTGAACGAGTTCACCCGGCTCGCCGGGCACAACCGTTCCTATGCTTCCAGGCTTCTCAGGTATACCGGAGGTACCCGGGCCTTCGTTGTCGCCGATCCCCCTCGGAGGATTCGCCGGAACAGGAAACGGGTTTAAGACAAGGGGTGCTGCAGGCGCTATTGATGAGCGGGACCCTTCTGGATCCCCCTGCCGCCTTCGGCTGAAGGCCATATTTCCGAATTACCCTGGATTCAGGGTTTGATATACAGGAACCGCGTGGGGAAGGCGCCGGCCTTCGTAGACCACAGGGAATAAACACCACTGGGTGCCACCCCACCTGCCGTCGTCTCTCCCCTCCACAAGAATTCTCTGGATCGCACGGCGACCCTCCTCCAGATTACCCTCCCCGTGAC
>WGAB01000201.1 GCA_015489295.1 Caldifarciminota bacterium | reverse complement strand
CCCACGATCTCCTGAAAAAGCCGCCGGAGCCGCGCCTCGTAGGCCTCCCGGTTCTGAAGGAAGGCCGGGCCTGCCACGAGTTTCACCTCAAAATCGGTGAGGCTCTTCTGGATCACCTGGTACTTCCGCAGGTCGGGGATGTCCTTGACCGTATCCACGCCGAAGAAGCTGGGGATCGTTACATAGCCGCCCTCGGGGGTGCGGATCAGGTCTGTGGTGCGGCCCAGCACCTCCTGGAAGGTCCAGCCCGGCCAGCCGCAGGGCTCGGGCTCCTCCCCCAGCACCAGCAGGTCGCCGGGCGCGTAGCGGATAAAGGGCATCACCCGATTGTCCAGGTCGGTGACCACGAACTCCCGCACCCTGGGGTCGGCCAGGCCGGGCCGCTCACGGGTTTCCACCACCACATGGGGCTCCACGGTATGGTAGTACCCCCGGGCACACTGGTACGCCACCGAGAGGATCTCGCCGAAGCCGTACTGGCCGTGCACCGGCGCCCGGAACACCTCGGCCACCACCTGGCGTTCCGAGGGAAACAGGGTTTCCGAGGTGGCCACCACGGCCCGGGGCGGGGGCACCTCCAGGCCGCGGTCGCGCAGGTACAGGGCAAAGGCATACAGGGCCTTGCTGTAGCCATAAAGGAGCCAGGGCCGCACCTGGAGATAGAGGCGCACGAGATCTTCAAAGGCCCGGGGGTCCTTGAGGGTGAAGGAGGGGAACACATGTTCGTTGCGAAGCCAGCTGCCCAGCCGTTTGATGGGCTGCTTTTCCTTGGCATAGGACGAGGGGTTGCCCCAGAGGGAGAGGATGGGCCGGCCCCAGCGGTGCCCGATTTTCTCCAGGAACCGGTACTGGGCTGCCAGCCCCAGACTGATGCTCCGGCGATCCACATAGAACCGGAAGGGCGTGCCCGTGGTGCCGCTGCTGGCGTTGATCTCATGGGGCCGCCGCTGCCAGCCCTCGGCCAGGAACTTCTCGGGCTGACGCCGGATCTCCTCCTTGGTGAGCACCGGAAAAGCCTTCAGGTCGGTGACCACCCGGCCGCCGAAGTACTCCCGATAGAAGGGCACCCTCTGCGAGGCGAAGGCTAGAAGATCGTGCAGTTTCTGGGCAACAAACGCTTTTCGGCGTTCCTCGGGCCAGGTTTCATAGGCCCGGAGGAACCGCAGGTCGCGGGCCACCTGCTCGTGCTTCAGGCGGTCGCGCAGGGGCAGGAACAGGTATCGGAACAGGAAACCGCGCATGCCTAAAGCTTGGGCACCACTTTGCCGTCGCGGAGGTAGATGATCCGTTCGGCCTCCTGGGCCACCTCGGGATCGTGGGTGACCACCACAATGGTGCGGCCCTCCCGGTGGAGTTCCCGAAAGAGGGCCAGGATCTCCTGGCCCGTGCGGGTGTCCAGGTTGCCGGTGGGCTCGTCGGCCAGGATCAGGGCCGGATCGTTGGCCAACGCCCGGGCGATGGCCACCCGCTGGGCCTCGCCGCCCGAGATTTCCGTGGGCCGGTGATGCGCCCGATGGGCCAGGCCCACCTGCTCCAGCAGGGCCAGGGCCCGTTGCCGCCGCTCCCGGGGCGGCATCCCCAGGTACACCATGGGCACCTCCACGTTCTCCAGCACCGTCATCCGCGGCAGCAGATTGAACTGCTGGAACACAAAGCCCACCCGCCGTTTGCGGATCTCCGCGCGCTGGTCTTCATCCAGGGTGGCGATCTCCCGGCCCTCCAGCCGGTACGAGCCCTCGGTGGGCCGGTCCAGGCATCCCAGGATGTGCATGAGGGTGGACTTGCCGGAGCCCGAAGGCCCCATGATGGCGACATATTCGCCCGGCTCCACGGTCAGGCTCACCCCGCGCAGGGCCGGCACCTCCACCTGGCCCATCCGGTAGATTTTTACCAGGTTCTCGGCCTGAATCAGCGGGGCCATCCCCTACTCCTCACCCGGGTGGGATGCCCAGGTGATCGTCACCTCGGTGCTGTCTTCCAGGGTCTTCAGCACCTTGAAGGGGCCCACGGCCACGGTGTCGCCGGCCTGGAGCCCGTGGACCACCTCCACCTCGCGCAGGCTCGCCACGCCGAGCTTCACAGGCGTAAGCACGGCGCGTCCGCCGGTAATCCGGAACACCACATCCCGTTCGCGCCCCTCCACCTTGCGGCGCCCCACGGCGGTAAACGGGATCACCAGGGTGGAATCGCGGCGCGCCACCACGATCTCGCAGGTGGCGTTCATGCCCGGCAGCAGGGGCGGCGACCCCTCCACCAGCACCCGCACCGGATACGATACCCCCTGGCCGCCGGTGCTTCCCAGCAGGTTCCCGGTGCCGCCGGGAGACCCGGCGATCCGCACCACGCGGCCCTGAAACACGGTATCCGGAAAGGCATCCACCCGGATCCGCACGGGCTGGCCCACGCGGACCCGCACGATCTCGGTTTCGTCCACGCCGGCCTCCACCAGCAGGGTATCCAGTTTGGCCACCCGAAGGATCACCGAGCCGGGCGTATTGATGGTGCCCACCACCACCATCTCGCCGGGTTCCTTGTTCACCGAGAGCACCACTCCGTCCACGGGCGAGGTGATGATGGTTTTGGCGTAGGTGCTCCTGGCCTCCTCCAGCATGAAGGAGTCCATGCGCACCTGGGCCTTCAGGGCCCGATACTGGGTCTGGAACTCCTCCAGCGAGGCCCGGGACACCAGGTTCTGCTCGTAGAGTTTGCGGGTGCGGTCGTAATCCCGGGCGAGTTTTTCCAGGCGGTACAGGTCGGCGTGCAGCCGGGCCTCGGCCTCCCGAAGCTTGGCCAGCCAGGTGGAGGGATCAATGAGGCACAGGGTGTCGCCGGCCCGCACAGTGTCGCCCACGGCCACCGGGATCCGCAGAATGCGGCCCATGACATCGGCACCGATGTCCACCTGGGTTTGGGCGCGCACGGTGCCGTCGGCGCGGACCGTGGATTCCAGGGAGCCGTAGCGGACCCGGGTCACCTGCACCGCGGGCGCACCGCCCTTTCGGCGGCTGTTGAGCACCACCAGCACCACCAGAATCCCCACCACCGCCACCGCAATCCAGAGGCGTTTCTTTTTCATGGCAAATCCTCTCCCACAGCGAGTTTGAGCGTGTACAGCGAAAGCCGATACCGGGTTTGGGCCTGGATCCGCTGCACCTCGGCCTGCTTCAGCTGGGCCTGGGCGTTCAGGAGTTCCACCTCGCTGATCAGGCCCTCCCGGTACTGGGCCCGGGCCAGGCGGAAGGACTCCGAGGCCAGGTTCCAGGCGGTCTCCGCCAGGTGCAGCCCCTCCCGGGCGGTTTCATAGGTGTTCCAGGCGGTTTGGACCTCGTTCCAGCGCTGCAGCCAGGCGGCCCGGGCCTGCACCTCGGCCAGGCGCCAGGCCGTGCGCTGCAGGGCCACATCAAAGGGATAGGTGTGGAACGGAAACACCAGGGCCACATACCAGCCCCGGGTGCGGGTGTGGTCGTCGCGAAACCGGTTCCAGGTAGGGAACGCTTCGCCCCCGTACGACCAGGTGATGCCGTACTTCACCGAGGGCAGAAAGGAAAGCAGCGTGAACCAGAAGCCCCAGCGTTTTTGCTGGAGCGAGAGCAACGCCTGGCGCATTTCCGGATGCCGGCGCAGCCGGGCCTCCAGATGCCGGAGGAGGCCCGCGGTATCCGGCAGGGTCGGATCCGGCACCAGGGTCCAGGTGTCGGGCGGTCGCTCGGCCCCCAGCATCCGGGCCAGGTTCTGCCATGCCTCCCGCAGGCGGCCCACGGCCTGCAGGGAGTCCAGCCGGGCCTGTTGCCACTGGAGCTGGGCCTGGAGCACCTCCACGCGGCGGGCGGCGCCCAGCGCCTCCTTTTGCCGCACCAGATCCAGGGTTTCGCGGGCACGCCGCACCTGCAGGGCGGCCAGGCGCACCGCCTCCTGGGCCTCCACCCCCTCAAAAAAGGCCTGGTACAGGCCCAGCAGCAGCTGGTTTCGGCTCTGGCGTTCCTGTTCCCGGGCCTGGCGGTAGGCCAGCCAGCGGTCCAGGGCCCCCGAAAGATAGGGATTGTTCCAGAGGGTTTGCTCCAGGGAAACACTCAGGGCGTGGGGCTCCTGGGCCAGAAAGGAGGGCAACGAGGGGGTGGTTTCCAGCCTCTGGTACTGGTACGACACCTGAAGGTGGGGCAAAAACAGGGAACCGGCGCTGCGGCCCAGGTTTTCCGCCGCCAGGTGGCGGCTCAGCCGAGCGGCCTGGAGCTCGGGGTTGCGCTTCAGAAAGAGGTCGCGGGCCTGGGAAAGGGTCAGGGTGTCGGGCAGTGCCGCCGCCAGCAGGACCAGGAGCCAGAGCTGCATGGATCAGCCTCCGAACCGTGCGAAGTTTTTGCCCGGCCCAAACACCGCCAGCAGGGCCAGGAGCAGGAGGTACACCACCCACACCCCGAGCACCACGGCATAGCCCTTCCGCCGGTCGGTGCGGTACAGCACGGCCAGGCCGGTGCCCACCACCCACAACGACCACAGGGTAAACAGGTCAACCTGGCTCAGGACATAGCCCAGGGGGCCGTTGGTGGCATCGGCGGGCACCAGGGCGGCCAGGTCCAGGTGCAGCGGAAAGATGCCGGTGACCCGGCTGATCACCGCCTTCAGCAGGTTCCCCACGGCAGAAATCCAGGAGCCGTACACCACGGCCAGCAGGGCATGGCCGTACTCCCCCTCGCCGCCCACGAGCGGCATCACGCCGTGAAACACGAGGCCCTGCAACAGGATCTTGAGGGGGTACACCACGATCACGCTGAGCAGCGAGTAGAGGAACATGCGATGCTGAAAGGCCGCGAGACGCGCGGGATCCTGCGACAGCTGAGGCATGGTTTCCTTGAGCTTCTCCAGCTGCAGGTGGCTGACAAAGGGCATGGCCAGCCAGAGGGCCAGCACCGTCAGCAGAAGGCCCAAAAGAAACGGC
>WGAB01000200.1 GCA_015489295.1 Caldifarciminota bacterium | reverse complement strand
GTTTTGGGGTGTTGTTTCTGGCGGGGGCGTCCGCCACGCTGGGCTGGCCGCCGTTGGCCACGGGCGCGGGCAAAATCCTGCTGCTGCTCCGCCTGCCCCGGGTGGCCATGGCCGCCTTTGTTGGAGGCGCGCTGGCCCTGGCCGGCGTGGTGCTCCAGGCCCTGTTCCAGAACGCCCTGGCGTCGCCGTTGACCCTGGGGGTGGCCGGGGGCGCGGCCTTTGGCGGCACCCTGGCCGTGGCCCTCGGATGGTCGGCCTCCTGGCTCGGGTTGCCGGGCTACTTCGGACTGGCCTCGCTGGGGGCGCTGCTGGCCCTGGGGCTGAGTTACCGGATCGCCTGGGTTCGGGGCCAGGTGAACCTCATGGCACTGCTCCTTTCGGGGGTGGTGCTCAACTTTTTGTTCGCCGCCCTGGTCATGCTGCTCCAGTACCTGGCGGATTACACCCGCGCCTACGAAACCGTGCGCTGGCTCATGGGGAGCCTGGCCGTCGTGGGACCCCAGGCACCCACCGGGGCGGGCATCCTGACCATAGTCGGGGGGCTGGTGCTGTACCGCTGGGCCCCGGTGCTGGACCTCCTGAGCCAGGGCGGCGAGGTGGCCCACGGCCTGGGCGTGGCTGTCGGCCGATACACCACGGCCCTGTTTTTTGTGGTCTCGCTGCTGGTGGGCAGCACCCTGGCCCTCACCGGGCCCATCGGCTTTGTGGGCCTGGTGGTGCCGCACTTCGTGCGGATGCAGGTGGGGCCGGGCCATCGGCGGCTGGTGCCGCTGGCCCTCCTGGGGGGTGCCGCGGTGCTGACCGCGGCCGATGCCTTAGCCCGCCTGGCCTTTTATCCCGCCGAACTGCCTGTGGGCGTCGTCACCGGCCTGCTGGGCACCCCCTATTTCCTGTGGATCCTGTGGCGCCAGGCCCGCTGAACCCCACCGCGATCCTCCCCTGCAAAAAGTTTCCGTAGGAGCGGCTTTAGCCGCGATGAGCAGAGTGCTCCCTTTTGCCCCAGATGCCTCAAAAAATCGCCGCTAAAGCGGCTCCTACAGCCTGCATGCGGGTTTTCGTAGGAGCGGCTTCAGCCGCGACAATCAACTCCAAAATCGGGCAATCGCCGCTAAAGCGGCTCCTACGGAGCACCCCCACCTCCATCCTCCCCCTCAGGGGGAGGAAGTTGTTGGAGCGCAGGAACTTAGGGCTTGCCTCGGATTCCAGAGCATCTTTTCCACGGGCCGAAGGAGGTTCCAGGGATCGCCGCTTACACGCGGGTTTTCGTAGGAGCGGCTTCAGCTGCGATGGGCAGAGTGCCCCCCTTAGCCCAAGATGCCTCAAAAATCGCCGCTAAAGCGGCTCCTACGGTTGACATTGTTGTAGGAGCGGCTTCAGCCGCGATAAGCGAATCCTCCCCTCCCACCGGGAGGGGATTGAGGGGAGGGCGGTTGGGTTTCAGCCGAAGAACACCGCAAGGAGCAGGGCTGCCGCGTAGGCCATGCCGGGCACCAGCACCCGGAGCCGAAGCCGGCGGTGAATCCACAGCCCCAGTCCCACGGCCGGAACCCCAAAAACGAAGGCCAGGCTGCCGCCCGTGCCCACATACCGGCCGAATTCCGCCGGGTTCACATACAAAACAAAGAGCAACATCCCCAGGGGGCCGGAAAGGGCCAGCGCCACCACCTTCCAGAGATCGCCGGGCACGCGTGCCGCCACGAGCCGCATCAGTTCCCAGCCAATGCCCAGCGAGAACACGGCCCACATGGCGCACGGAAAGGTCACCCCGGCCGCTGCCTTGAGCGAGAGAGCCACGATCGCGGTCAGCAAGCCCAGCCCCGGCCGGGTCCCGGCCGCTGCGGCCAGGAACAGCAGGGCCAGCACCGCCATGATGGGCGACTTAAAGGACACATGGAGCACACGCAGCAGTTGCCACACGAACACCTCGGAAAGCCCCCACAGGCTTCCCCACAGCAAAAAGTTCCAGGTGCCGGGTTCGTAGAGTTTCCTCATAGCACTTCTCCTGCAGCCCAGGTTTCCAGGTGGCGCACTTCGTCCAGGCGGAACACCGGGCCATCCACGCACACATACTTGTCGCCGATACGGCAATGGCCGCACAGGCCCACGCCGCACTTCATGTGGTTCTCCAGGGTCACATAGACGCGGTCCGGGGGCAGCCCCATCTCCTCCAGGGCTTTGGTGGCGAACTTCATCATGATGGGCGGCCCGGCCACAAGGGCCACCTCGTGGGCCTGCACCAGTTCGGGGTTCAGCAGGGTGGTCACCACCCCCACGGGTCCCTGCCAGGTTTCATCGGCCCGGTCCACGGTGAGCAGCACCTGCATCCCGCGTTGTTGCCACTCGGCGTACCGATACCGGTACAGCAGGAGTTCCGGGCTTCGGGCGCCGTATACCAGGGTGAGCTCGGGGCCTGCCAAAGCTTCAATCACCATGCGCACCGGGGCCAGGCCCAGGCCGCCGATCACGAGGAGCACGCGTCGGCCCTGGAGTTCCTCCATCGGCCAGGGGCGGCCGTAGGGGCCGCGGAGCCCCACGCACTCGCCCTCCCGGTGGCGGAACAGGGCGCCCGTGACCTTCCCCACCCGGGCGACGGTCAAAAGCACCGCGCCCTCTTTCACAGCGGCCACGGAAATGGGAATCTCCCAGAAGCCCTCCACGAAGAGCTCCATGAACTGGCCGGGTTGAACCTCGTGCCACGCCTCAAAGGCCAGCGTGTAGGTTTTGATGTCCGGCGCTTCGTCCCGGTTTTTCAGAATGCGGGACGCCCTGGGAACATTAACGAACCCTTTCAAGGTACGCCTCCATTGCGGCATGGCCGATGCAGGTGACCGAGCACCGGCCGCAGCCCACGCAACTGCCGATGCCCAATTTGCACTCGTACCGGAATCCCATCATCTCGTTCATGGTGGGCCGGAGCGACGCTCCCTTGGCCATACGATGGTATCCGGTGAGCAGGCAGGCATCCTGTTCCCGCACCACCGTTGGGCTGCCGGGCAGGGTACGTTCGTTGTAGCAGGTGCAGGTGGGGCACAGCCAGATGCAGCCGCCGCAGGCAAAGCAGCGGTCGGCTAAGTACTGGCGGGTTTCGGGGTCAATGGGGTACCGGAGTTTGGACCGGTCCAGTTTTTCAAACCGGGGCAGCACCTCCTGGAGCCACTGGTCCCGGGCCTGTTCCGGGGCGTCGGCAAAGGGGGCCAGCAGGCGTTCCCCGATGGAACTCCCGGCCTCGGCCAGCCAGGGTGCGTCCCGGCGGGGATACAGTTGCACATCAAAGCCCCGGCGGGCCCAGGGTCCGGCCTCCATGGTGAGGCAAAAGGAGTCCTCGCAGGGCCGGGTGCAGGCCACGGTGATCACCACCAGTTGTTCCCGCCGGCGGGCGTAGTGCTCGTCGCGCACCGTGCGTTCCAGGTAAAAGTGGTCGGTGTAGGCCAGGGCCGTGGCGTCGCAGGCCCGGGCGCCGAAAAAGGCGATCTTGCCGAACTCCAGGGTGTGGGCCTCGCAGAGTTCGCCGTTTCGGGTTTCAAATACGGGCTCGGGCGAGGGCAGTACCAGGTCACGCAGGAAGGGAAACAGGTAGTTCTCAAAATCCTCCGGCCAGGCTTCCGGGATGCCCTCCTCGGGAAACCAGTCGCCCCACGCGTTCTTTTGGGGGACCAGGACCTGATACCCCTCGGCCTGCAGGGTCTTCAAGAGTTGCTGAATATCCGGCCACCTGAGTTGCTTCATTCGGCCACCTTCTCCAGTTTTACGGCGGAGACCTTGAGTTCTGGAATCAGGGCAATGGGATCCAGCGCATTGATGGTCAGCAGATTGATGGGGTTTTCGCCGAAGTGGAAGGTGGAAAACACCACCCCCGGTGCCACGGTATCGGTGACGAAGGCCCGGGCCTCCACGCTGCCCCGGCGCGAGGTGATCCGCACCCGGTCGCCGGTGCGCACCTTGAGCCGGGCGGCGTCCTGCGGGCTGATTTCCACAAAGGCCTCCGGCACTTCCCGTTCCAGGTAATACACCCGGCGGGTCATGGTGCGGGTGTGCCAGTGCACGCCCACCCGGCCTGTGGTAAGGTAGAAGGGGTACTCCTCGTCGGGCAGTTCCGGCGGGTCCACATGTTCCACCGGATGAAACTTGCCGCGGCCCGAAGGGGTGTTGAAGTGCCCATCCTTGTGCAGATAGGGGGTGCCGGGATGATCGGGCGAGGGGCAGGGCCAGGGAATACCCTGGTGCTCAATGCGTTCGTAGGAAATGCCCCGGTAAATGGGCATCAGGGAGGCCATTTCGTTGAAGATCTCCGCCTCGTGGGTGAACCCGAAATCGTGGCCCATGCGGCGGGCCACCTCCTGGATGATCCACCAATCGTCGCGGGCCTCGCCCGGTGGGTCCACGGCCCTGCGCACCCGTTGCACCCGGCGATCGGTGTTCGTGAAGGTGCCGTTTTTCTCGGGCCAGGCCGTGGCCGGCAAAATGACATGGGCGAACTCCGTGGTTTCCGTGGGAAAGATGTCGTGTACCACCAAAAAATCCAGCCGGCGGAAGGCCTCTTCAATGTGGTGGACATCCGGGTGGCTCCGCACCGGATTCTCTCCCATGGCATAGATGGCGCGGACCTTGTCCTCCAGGATGGCATCGGATACCTGGGTGGAAGTGAGCCCGGGCCAGGCCGGTGGCTCCACGCCCCATACGGCTTTGAAACGGGCTCGAACCTCGGGATCCTGGGGGTTCTGATAGCCTGGCAGTTTCCGGGGCACCACGGCCAGGTCGCTGGCGCCCTGCACATTGTTCTGGCCCCGCAGGGGATTTACGCCGGTGCCCGGCCGGCCGATGTGGCCGGTGACCATGGCGAGGTTCGCCAGGGCGAAGACATTGTGGGTGCCGGTGACATGCTGGGTGATGCCCATGGCATAGAAGATCATG
>WGAB01000199.1 GCA_015489295.1 Caldifarciminota bacterium | reverse complement strand
GAGCGCGGGCCAGGAACCGGGAGGTGGGGGTCAGGTGGACCACCGGGGCCAGGGCCAGGGTGGCGAGCAGGTGTTTTGCCTTGACGGAGCCCAGGTGGACCCGTTCTTCCAGGGTGGGCAGCACCACGCGGAAGGTGCCCAGGGTGTGGAGGTAGAGTTTCCTGCGGCCGGCGCTGGAGGAGGGGAACCGCTGGGCCAGGGTCCGCTGCACCGGGCCCGACGGCAGACTCTTGAGGAACCAGGGAACCCGTTCCCGGGCGTGGTAGGTGTCTACAGCCTGAACATACTGTTCTATCCAGGTTTTGCGCAGGTTTGTGGGTGGGCGTTTCAGATGGGCCAGCCCCCGGAGGCCCCGTTCCAGCAGGTAGGGGATCATTACCAGGTACCGCCGTTGTTTTGCCTGGCCCAGCGCCTGGGTCAGGTCCTGGGCGCCCTGCAGGTCTCCCCGTCGGATCCGCACCTCGGCCCGGAGGGCCAGGGCCTTGAGCAGGCCCATGGGAGCATGCATTTCGGCGTAATGGGCCAGGCACCGCTCGGTCCACTGGGCCGCCTGGTCCAGACGGCCTTCCTGCAGCAGGACCTGGGCCCGCAAACGCTCTCCCACGGGCACCCATAGGGGGATCTTGAGCAACAGGGACCAGGCTTCCTCCAGCAGGACCCGAGCCCGTTCGGTTTGCCCCATCTCCAGGTACACCTCGGCCTGATTGGCCAGGTTCAGCGCCCGATCTTCAGGCGAGGTGGGGTGCCCCTGTTGCAGCACATGGAGCAGGGCGGGGTAGCGTCCCACGAAGAGCAGCAGGCCCGTGAAATACAGGAGAGTGGGCAAGAGCTGGAACTCCCGGGAGGTTTGCTGCAGGGTGTTCCACCAGGCGGCTTCGGCGGCGTGCAACTGGCCCTGCAGGCCCTGGAGGAGGCACTGGATCCCCTGGGTGAACACCAGGGTTTCCTGGTCGTGGGCGGCCCGGGCGTGGAACTGGGCTTCTTCCAAGAAATGCAGGCTTTGCACCAGATTCCCCATGCCGTAGCTGATGAGGGCGGCCGAGGCCGAGGCCCGGGCCCTGAGCCAGGTGCCCTCGGGGGTATCGCGGTAGATGGCCAGGAAGCTCTGGAGGGCTTCGGGCAGGTTCCCCTCCCGGCTGAGGAGTTCGGCTTCCAGATATCGCTGCTGGATAGCGGGCAATCTGGCCTTCTGGATCCACTGGTGGGCTTCCTGGAGGCGGCCTTCCTTTAAAAAACTCTGGAATCGGGCGTAAAGGTGGCGGAGATCGTAGGGTGAGGGTGGGGAGGCGTCCTTTTCTTCCGGTGCCGGGCTGCAGGTTTCCGGAGGCCGGTATTTCTGGAGGGATTGCCGGAGGAGGCCGGAACGCAGGCGGATCCGTCCCCGTTCTTCCAGCAGAAAGCCCCGGCGGAAGAGCTGGTTGGCGTCGGGCAGGTGCTGGGCGAGTTGATGAAACCGGTCCACGGACACCGAGGGCACGCAGCTGAGCCGGAACAACAGGTCCTGGAGAGGAGAGGGCAGACTCTGCCACCGCGCGTGTTCCCGTTGCAGCAGGGGGCCGAGTTCCACAGACTCCGAGGTCAGGACGCGGCCGGGCTCCAGGGGTTGCCCCTGTTCGGCCAGAAGGTCCAGCAAAGCCCGAACTTCGGCCGGGATCCCGCCGCTCAGGATCCAGAGCCAGGCCAGAAACTGGGGCGTTTGGTGAACCCCGGTTTCGGCCAGGAGCCAGCGATGCAGGTCCTGGAGGGTCAGGGGCGAAAGATGCCGATGGGGCCACAGGCGGAGGGGGTCGGGGACCAGCGGTGTGGCCACGATCCAGAGCAGGAAGAGCCCCCGGGTGCGTTCGGCCAGCCGATGGAGATCTCGGGCCTTTTCCTCGGAGAGGTCGCCCTCCACGGTGAGCACCACCGGGGCCCGGCCGGCCAGGACCTTTAAAACGGCCTCAAAGGTGACAAAGGGCAGGGAGGCTCCCTGCTGGAGCCAGGCTTCCAGCGACTGCCGATCCCCGGGGGCCAGGCGTTGCAGCAGGGCCCCGGTGCCGCTTCCGATCTGGTGGAGCAGGGCCTGGAGCCATTGGTCGGGCAGGGGTTCCGGGCTTCGGGCATGGGCGCGGGCCCTGAGAAAGGCGGCGGGCAGGGTTGCCAGAACCTGGTCCAGAAGGGCCCGCTTCCCGATGCCCGGCTGCCCTGTGAGCAGCAGGTGGCCTCCCCGCCGTGTTTCCAGGGAGGCCAGGGCTTCCCGAAGCCACTCCTGTTCCCGAGTACGCCCTACAAAAACCTGCCGCCCCATGCCGCTATCTTGCCGGTGCCTGGTGCGGGTGTCAACTCAGGGCCGGAGGTACACCCAGCGCAGCACCTGAGTGGGCACATTCTTCCCGTGAATTTTTGCGAAGTACACGCCGGAATGAGGTAGGGTAGGGATAGGAAGCCGCTGGTGCCGTTGGGTGGTGTGCAGCGTGGTTTGCAGAATCCGGCGGCCTGCAGCGTCGTAGAGGGCCAGGTGCCAGGTCCCGGGCCGGGGAACCTCCACCCAGGCCCGGAATCCCTGCTGGTACAGTCGGCAGCGGGCCGGGAGTTGAGGGGTTTGCTCCTGGACCCGGGTGGGGTTTTCCGGCCCGAGGGTCCACTGGGAAAGGGCGGCAAGACCGGCGCAGTAGAGGAAGTTCTGGGCGGTGTCCAGCTGGGTGGGGCTGAAGGAATCCCACCGGGTCTGGTCCCAGCGCCACGCCAGGAGGTTGGCTTCCAGGGTGTCGGAGGTTTCGGGGCCGAGGTCTTCCTCGGTATAGAAGAAGGTGAGGTCCACGGCGTCGTACGCGCCCTGAACCGAGAGGTTCCACCAGCGGGAGATGCCGTTTTCCATGGCGTAGTGGAAGGTATCGTGGACCGCAGAGGAAAAGGTGAGGTTGCCGGAGCCGGTTTGTGGGTTCTGGAAGTGGGCCACTAAGGTGCGATGGCCCGCGGCGTCGTAGTGGACCACCGAGGAGAACCCCTGGGGAATCTGGACGGTGCCGCTGTCTGTGCCCTCCAGGGCCAGCAGCGAGTCGGCCTGGATCCGGAGGGTATCCACCGCGGGGGTGTTCACGGAGTCGGTGGTTTCCAGAAGCACCCGGAGCTGGAACCACCGATGGCCGGTGTGGTACCGGTACAGGGTGGCCGAGGGGGTTTCATAGAAGGTGCCGGGGCCGCCGGGGCCCATCCAGGGGGCGTTTACAAGGTCGGCCTGCGTTGGCGCCGAGCGAAACTGGAGGCGGCAGGCTGTGCCCGAAGGCAGGGTGGCCGCCCGGTACACGTTAAGGAATTCGGCATAGGTGCCCGGATCCTGGGGGGCCGAGAGGTATTCGCCGGTGTTGAGGTACCGGGTGGTCCAGTCGTTTTGTGAGAAGTCGTAGTACTGGAAGCGGTCCACCTGGACCTCCACCGAGTCGGCAGGGTCCAGGTCGGTGTCGGTATAGGCGAAGTAGGGGTAAAAGTCGTTGAGGGTGAAATCTACCGCCCCGCCCACCATGTATCCATCCACCCAGGCGCCGAAGGCATGCATGTCGGAGTAATAACGGATGCGCCAGGCGCGGAACCGGTTGGGCCATTCCAGGTTTACGGGTTCGGTGGTGTACCAGGAAGCGCCGTCGGAATAGGCCACATAGAAGGTGCCGCCGGTGGGCAGGCGGTGGGCCTTCAGGATCAGGTATTTTCCGGTAGAGGGGCTGTAGAAACCGAGCTCGAATTCCTGGCCCTCTTCGGGTTCCATGTGGAAGATGCGCACGCGGGCCGAGGCCTCGGCCGAGGCGTTGCTGATCGGATGGCCGGTGCGGTCGAGGGAGCCGTAATGTGCCGATCCCCGATTGTGCCCATAGAACCGGGCCACGCCGTTGGTTTCCTCTACATGGCACAGCGAGTCATACACGGTCCAGCGGGTGGGATCTACCACGCCGTCGTTGAAGTTGTCGTCGATGAAGGAGGCGGCCCAGATCCGGTCCAGCAGGATGCCGCAGCTGTCGGAGGCGTGATCGGCCAGGCAGATCCACCGGAGCCGGATCCGCCCGACGCCGTCCCAGGTATAGGGATAGAGCCGGTTCTCCACATCCAGCCGAACATTCAGGCGAAACTCGTTCCATCGGTCTGGCGTCAGCTGGTCGCGGTAGTCGATATCCACCAGCCAGGGTGCGGTGCCGGAGAGGAGGTAGTCCACGGAGTTGATCCACTGATCCAGGGTGTCGTACACCTCGGCGACGAAGACCAGGCTGTGGTAGCCGATGTGGGTTTCGCCGGAGCGCAGGAAGAGTTCAAAGTTCAGGCGCTCCAGGAAGTCGAGGCCCTGGGTGATGTCCTGGTAAATCTCGGCCGTGTCGCCGGCGCCTGCGGCCTTGAGGTGGGCAACGGTGGTATAGCCCTCGGCCGAAGGGAGCACCTCCACCCGGTGGGGGCCGATGCCGGCAGCATGCACGCCCCATCCGTCCAGGGAATCGTCGGTTTCGTCAAAGGAACCGTTAAAGACCGGGGTGGCGAGGCGGAGGATGCCGTCATCCTCGCCCGGGGGCAGGGTGGCCTGCACGCCGGAGAGGGTACCGGTACGGAACTGGCCCTTGGTGTTTTGCTGCCAGGAGAAGGCGCTTCCCATCCCGACAGCGCTGAGGAGCAACGCGACTCCAACAATTCGACCCATTCGCATGGGGTAAACCTCCTGTTTCAAGGACAGGATAGACGCCCCCTGTTTGAAAAAGTGTTTGAGCAGGGAGATCAAGAAACATGCCGCAAAGAAGAGCCCGGGCGGATTTGTGCGGTCTCCGCGCCGGGGGGTATAATAGGTTCTCATGCGATTTTGTGGCGGAGGTGTACCCGGGGAACCCATCCCCCCGTTGGTTCCTTTGGTTGCCTATCCCCAAATTGGAGGTTGTCCATGCGAAGTGTGTGGCGTACAGGCCTGGGGCTCCTGGGGATCCTTTTCGTAACCGGATCCCTGGCAGCCCTGCAAGTCCAGGTAGAAAACGGAGGCACCCGCATCACCCTGCGGGGCGAAACCGTGAACCGGGCCGTGCTGGTCCCGGTATCCACAGAACAGGGCGAGTTCCAGCGGCTCCAGTTGCCGGAGGCCGGGGTGCTTGCCGAGGTCGGCAAGCCGGAGGTCCCGGTCTATCGCAAACTCATTGAGGTGCCCGAAGGGGCTTCAGTGGAGGTCTCGTACCGGGTGCTCGGCAGTAGAGAACAGCAGCTGCGGCTGTACCCGGTGCAGCCCCCGGTGCCCAAGGTACCGAACCCCAAGGTTCGCTTTGCCTACGACGAGGAAGCCTACAACACACCCGGCCTTTACCCGAGCGAGAACGTGCGGATCACCGAGGCCGGCCGTCTGCGGGGCCACCGCCTGATGCTGGTGGAAATCTTCCCGGTAAAGTACGATCCCGTGCGCCGGGTGGCCCGGCTGGAGGACTTTGAGGTCACGGTGGACATCCGGAATGCCAATGTCGCCGCCTACGAAGCGTCGCTGCGCAAGTACAACGATCCCTTTACCCGCGAACTTTTGCGGTCTTTGGTGCCCAACGCCTTTGGGGAAGGGCCGCGGAACATCCCGGCCGATCCCGTGGGCATGTTGATGATCGTGCCCGATGAGTTCCTGTCGGTGGTGCAGCCCTATGTGGAATGGCGCAACCGGATGGGGTTCTACACCGTGGCGGTGCCCACCTCTCAAACCGGGTCCTCCAACACCGCCATCCGCAATTACATCCTGAACGCTTACAACACCTGGGAAGTTCCGCCCACCTTTGTGCTGCTCGTGGGCGATGTGGACCGGGTCCCCAACTTCACCGGCCAGGGCACGGGCACGCCGCCCACCGACCTCAACTACGGCCTGGTGGACAACAGCGACTACTTCCCCGACCTCTATGTGGGGCGCTGGAGCGTAACCGATGCAAACCAGCTCCAGGCCGTGGTGGACAAGATCCTGACCTACGAAACCACCGCCTGGTCCTACGGTTACGACTGGGCCCAGAAGGCCTACTTCATGGCCTCCGACGACGGCAGTTATCACCAGGTGGCCGAAGGCACTCACCTTTACTGCATGGCCATCGTGCGCGCCCACGGCATGATCGCCGACTCCCTGTTTGAGTATTACGGCACCGGCACGCCCGTGGCCACGGCCCTGAACGAGGGCCGGAGCATGGCCATCTACTCGGGCCACGGCTACGAATACGGCTGGGCCGGGCCTTCCTTTGAGATCGGCGACATCAACAACCTGACCAACACGGACCGCTACCCCATGGTGCAGAGCTACGCCTGCCTGACGGGCGATTACACCGTGGGCGAGTGCTTCATGGAGGCCTGGCTGCGGGCCCAGGACAAGGGCGCAGCTGCCGCCCTGGGCTCTTCGGTCACCTCCTACTGGGACGAAGACGACATCCTCCAGCGGCGGATGTTTGACGAGTGGTTTGATTCCTCCATGACCTGGATCATGGGCTTCGTGAACCGCGCCAAGTACGACCTCTACCTGCACTACGGCAATACCGGCACCGTCCGCCGCTACTTTGAGATGTACAACCTGCAGGGCGATCCGGCCATGGATGTGTTCACCCTGGTGCCGGACACCCTGTATGTGAGCCACGCCGGCGGCGTGCCCCTGGGTCCTTCCCAGCTCACCGTGAATGTGAACGACAACTCGGGCCCCGTGGCCGAGGCCCTGGTGGCCGTAACCCTGGACGATTCCATCCTGGGCACCGCCTGGACCGACGCCTCGGGCACCGCCCAGGTTTCCTTGAACCTCACCACCGTGGCCCAGCTTACAGTGACGGTTACCGCCCACAACCATCGGCCCTCCTATACGCCGCTCCAGGTGGTGAGCAATGCGCCCTATGTGGCTCTCATGGGCACGATGCTCCACGACGACAACGATGACGGCTACCTGAGCCCCAACGAATCCGCCACCCTGGGCATCATCGCCAAGAACTGGGGCAACCAGCCGGCCCCCGGGGTGACGGCCTACCTGACCAGCAGCCACCCCGCGGTCAGCATCACCGACGGCGAGGAGAACCTGGGCACCCTGAATCCGGGCGATTCGGTGGCCGTGGACCCGGCCTTTGCTTTCACCGTGAACCAGAATCTGACCAACGGCGAGGCCGTGTCCTTTGAGGTGCTCTTTGTGTCCAGCGCAGGCGATACCTGGACTTCGCCGGTGTCCTTTACCGCCGGTACCCCGGTGCTGGAACTGGACCACTACGAGGTGGCCGATGCCGGAGGCAACGGCGTGGTGGACCCCGGCGAGGCCGCCGACCTCACCCTGTACCTCCTGAACTCCGGGTTCGTGGCGGCCCAGGCCGGCAACCTGGTGGTACGGACCCAGGACCCTTATGTAACCCTGACGGATTCCACTGCCGCCTTTGACGCTATCGCCCCCGATCAGGTGGTGGCCACCGATCCGGTGAGCCTCGTGGCGGATTCCTCGACGCCGGTGCACCACATGGCCACCCTGGTATTGACTGCCACGAGCGGCATCTACACCTTCACCGACACCCTCACCCTGATGATCGGCGTGGGCGGCCACTACCTGGTGTGGGATCCAGACCCCAACCACACCTCCGGCCCGGTGATCGCGGCCCTGCTGGATTCCCTGGGCCTGACCGGCGACTACACCACCGACCTCATGACCTATGCCGAGGACGTGCCCTACTACGAGTCCATCTTTGTGACCGTGGGCATTTTCTCCGACAACTACCGCATTGATGCCGGCTCGCCCGAGGCCTCGCTCCTGGAGTCCTATGTGCTGGAGCATGGCGGCAACCTCTACCTGGAGGGCGGCGACGTGTGGTACTACGACGCCGAGTACGCCGGTGGCTACGACTTCCGCCCGCTGTTTGGCCTGTCTTCCAATGAGGATGGCACGGGCGACCTGGGGACCGTACTGGGCCTCGCCGGCACCTTTACGGAGGGCATGGTCTTTAGCTACACCGGCGAAAACGACTGGATCGACCACCTGAACGCCACGGCCAGCGGCGCCTTCAACATCTTCCAGAACCAGTCGCCCCAGTACTACTGCGGTGTGGCCTACGACGCCGGAAACTACAAAACCGTGGGCCTGTCCTTTGAACTGGCTGGCCTTGCGGACGGGACCTTTACCAAGCTGGACCTCGTACGGGCCATTGAGGAGTTCTTCGGCGTGCTGACCTCGGTGAACGAGGGCACTACCCGTACGCCGGCCCGGCTCACGCTGGCACCCCCCAGCCCCAACCCCTTCCGTGGGCAGGTAACCCTCCGGTTCACCCTGCCATCGCGGGAGAAGGTACGGCTGGAGGTGTTTGATGTCGCCGGTCGGCGCGTGGCCACGCTGGTCCAGGGAACCCTGACGCCGGGCGTGCATACCGTGACCTGGAACGGGACCGATCAGCATGCCCGTTCCGTGGGCCAGGGGCTGTACTTCGTGCGGCTCCAGGCGGGTTCCCGGAGCCTGACCCGGAAGATCCTGAAACTTCGCTGACATGAAACCCTCCAGGTATCGGGCACTGCTGGTGGACATGGATGGGGTGCTGTGGCGCGGCCAGGAGCCCATTGAGGAGAACCTGAAGGTGCTCCGGGCTCTGGACCTGCCCATGGTGTTCCTCACCAACAACTCTACCACCACCCGTGCCCGATACCTGGAGCGGCTTCGGGCCCTGGGCCTGGAGGTGCCGGAAACCCATGTGTTGACCAGCGGCTATGCCGCCGCCCTCTGGCTCAAACGCCGGGGCATCCTCAAGACCTTTGTCATCGGCGAAGAGGGCATCACCCAGGAACTGGAACTTCTGGGCATCCGGTACGAGACCGATTCCGACGCCGTGCTGCAAAGGGGCTATCAGCCCGAGGCCGTGGTGGTGGGGCTGGACCGCCGCCTGTCCTACGCCAAACTCTGGGCCGGCCAGCGCAGCATCCAGAAGGGCGCCCTCTTCGTGGCCACCAATACCGATGCCACCTTTCCCACGGAAACCGGGCCGGCGCCGGGCGCCGGCGCCGTCGTGAGCGCCCTGCAAACCGCCGCGGGCCGCGAGCCCCACATCGTGATTGGCAAACCCCAGCCCCAGATGTTCCGGCTGGCGCTGGAAATCCTGAAGGTGGAACCCGAACAGGCTTTGATGATCGGCGACCGCTGGGACACCGACATCGTCGGTGCCCGCCGTTTAAAGATTCCCGCCCTGCTGGTGCTCACCGGGGTCACCTCCGCCGACGAGGTGCCCGCCAGCACCGAAGGGGTTACCGTGGTGCAGAACCTCAGCCGGTGGCTCCAGAGCCCGGCCTGAGGCCCTTGGCCAAGGAGGTTTGGTTTCCCATGAAACGATGGATGTGGTTTGTTGTGGGCAGTGTGCTGCTCTGGGGCACTGCCCGGGCCGAGTACCTGGTGAAACTCCACGGGGTGCCTCCCCACCAGGTGCACCGCCTGGCCCAAACCGGCAATGTGGACGTGGAGGGCTATCGGAACGGAACCCTCACGGCCATCGTCTATGACCTGCAAGCCCTGCAACGCTACGGCTACCGCTTTGAGGTGGTGGCCGACCTGGACTCACTGCGGTCCCGGGTGTGGAACCGCTACCGCGATTACCACTCCTACAATTCCCTGATGAACGATCTCTCGGCCCTGGTGCAGGCCCATCCCGACATCGCCCGGCTGGATACCATCGGCTATTCCGTTCAGGGCCGGGCCCTCGTGTTCCTCAAGATCTCCGACAATGTGAACCAGCGGGAGTTTGAACCTGAGGTCCGCATCGTGGGCACCCACCACGGCAACGAATGGCCCTCCACCGAGATTCCCTATATATTCGCCCAGTACCTCCTGGACAACTACGGCACCGATCCCCAGGTCACCGAACTGGTGAACGAGCGCGAGATCTGGATCATGCCCCTGTTCAACCCCGACGGCCACGAAATGCAGCAACGCCGGAACGCCAACAATGTGGACCTGAACCGCGACTACGGCTACATGTGGGGCGGCGAGGGGTCTTCGTCCTACCCCTACAGCCAGCCCGAAACCCAGGCCATGTACGAGTTCAGCCAGCAGCACAACTTCACCCTGTCCCTGTCGTACCACACCTACGGCGAGGTGGTGAACTACATCTGGAACTGGGCCCCGGATCCCCCGCCCGACAGCACCCAGATCGTGGAGATCTCCGAACACTACGCCAGCTACAACGGCTACTGGGTGACCGAGGGGTACCAGTGGTACCAGACCCTGGGCGATCTCAACGACTATTCCTACGGCATCGATTCCGACATCGACTGGACCATTGAGCTGGCCGATGAGTTCGTGCCCCCCTACAGCCAGATCCCCGGCATCTTTGAAGAGAACCGCCAGGCCATGCTGGACTTCGTGGAGCGCGCGGGCCAGGGCATCGGCGGCTTCGTCTTTGACGCGGAAACCGGCGACACCATCAAGGAGGCCCGCAT
>WGAB01000198.1 GCA_015489295.1 Caldifarciminota bacterium | reverse complement strand
GGACGGTTTCCCGGGTGCCCGGGGCCAGGCGGAAGGTGCGCACCCGGCGGCCGTCTACCGAGAAGAGGGCGAGTCGGGTCGGTGTACTCTGGGGCGCGGCAAGCACGAGCCGAAACCTGCCGGCCCCCAGGGGCACGAGGCGCATCCGCGGTACCCGGGCCTCCTGCCCCTCGGCCACGCTGGTTTCCGTGTACCTCAGGATCTGGAGCCCGGCTTCCCCGCTCGCGACATAGGCGTTGTCGCCCAGAAGCGCCACATCGCTGGCATAGGCCGGCGTTTCGTACACCCCGACCTCCACGGGGTTGGCGGGGTCGGCAACGTCGATCACCCGCAGGGCATCGGCGGTTGCCAGGTAGGCGAGGTTCCCTGAAACCGCCACAGCCCAAGCCCATCCGGGGATGCTGCAGGCGCCCACTTCGTGGGGGTTGGCAGGGTCAGAGACATCGATCACCCGCAGCCCGCCACCTCCATCCGCCACGTAGGCGTAGGAACCCAGGACCGCGACGTCCTCAGCGTCTCCCGGCGTACCGCAGGCGCCTACTTCGTAAGGGTTGGTGGGGTCGGAAACATCGATGACCCGCAACCCGCCACTTTCATCCGCCACATAGGCATAGGCGCCCGAAACCGCGACACGCCGGGCATTTCCCGGCGTACTGCAGGCGCCCACTTCGTGGGGATTGGCGGGGTCGGACACGTCAATCACTCGTAGCCCGCCGCTCCAGCCGGCGGCCACATAGGCGTAGCTGCCCGAAACGGCCACCCCCTGGGCGTCTCCCGGGATACTGCAGAAGCCCACCGGGTAGGGATCGGAGGGATCTGAAACGTCAACGACCTGTAGCCCGTACCCCACGGCCACGTAAAGATCATTGCCCGAACCCACTACATCATTCAAGATATCCACGACCGCGTTCCAGAACCCCACGGCGTAGGGATCAGAAGGATCGGAAACATCCAGGATCCACACCCTGCCATCCCAGTCCGCCACATAGGCATAGGTTCCCGAAGTGGCAACATGCCCGACCTCGCTCGGTGTAGCAAAGGATCCCACCTCGTGGGGACTGGCCGGATTGGAAACATCGAGGACCCACAGCGTATCGTCATCGGCAGGCACATAGGCATAGCCGCCGGAGACCTCTACATCACCGCCTATACCGGGCATTTCGTGGAAGCCTACCCCGTGGGGATCGGAGGGATCGGTGACATCGATCACCCAGAAACCGTACTCGTAGTCCACCACATAGGCATAGTTTCCCGAAACCGCCACACCAACGGCCTCTCCGTCAAGATCGTAGTAGCCCACCTCTTGAGGATGGGCGGGATCCGCGATGTTGAGGATCCGCAGCCCGTATTCTGCTACATAGGCGAAGGTATCCGACACCGCAAGGTCCATGGCCTCTTCCGGGGTCTCGTAGAATCCCACTTCGTAGGGATGGGCAGGGTCGGACACGTCGATGACCCGCAGGCCGGAATCTCCGTCGGCCACAAAGGCATAATGCCCGGAGATGGCCACTTTATAGGCCACCCCTGGGGTGTCGTAGGACCCCGCTTCGACGGGATGGGTGGGATCGGACACGTCGATGACGCGTAGGCCGGAATCTCCGTCGGCCACGTAGGCATAATTCCCGGAGACCGCCACGCCAAAAGCCCGCCCCGGTGTATCGTAGAACCCCAGTGCCTGCGGGCTGGCAGCATCGGAAACATCAAAAATCCACAGCCCCTGGGTACTGTCGGCCACATAGAGCCTGTGGGTTGCCGTTTCGTAGTAGAGGTCCTGTACCAAACCCGGCGTATGGATGGCCTCCGACACCTTCACCGGCTGGGTGGGATCGCTTGCATCCAGGACATACACACCGCCGCCGGAACCCAGAAACACCAGGTTTCTTTCCGTGTCTATGGCGACCGCCTGGGGCGGCCCAAAGGGCCAGGCCCCGATCCATACCACCTCTCCGGGGTCCTTCCCCGAAGGCCGGGCCCCGGGAAGGTCGTGGCCCGCAGGGCCGATTCCCCCGGTGCCTACTGCCACGGCGAGGATCATCCACCACATCGCCTATCCTCCTTCCCTCTGAGGAAATTTTATCTGTGCCCTCGCTTTGCCGCAATGATGGCCTCCCTTGAGCACTTGGAGATGGTCGGGACTCTGGAAACCCTGGAAGGGTCGGATCTTTCAACGAACCCACGCGCGGCCGAATTTTGGGGTCTTGCATCCTCCATGCGCTCTCTGTGCCAGAGGATTTTCCCGGGAGGCCTTTCGTTGGAGAAATTGGGATCCTCCGACGTTTCCCTTTATCTGCGCTTGATTTCAAATCGGCGGAGGTATAACCTTGGGCAAACAGGAGGCTTGTGATGAGGTCCAATCGATGGAGCAGGTGGGTTGTCCTTGGCCTCGTCCTTCTGGCGGGGAGCGTGGGAGCGCAGGATACCCTGTGTAATCAGACCATTGGAGAGGTATGGAACCACATCGGGAACTTTGCGGATCTGGGAGGGGACTGGAATACCGGACTGTACGGCTATGACTGGCCTGGTAACGATACCCTCCTCCCAAACAACTATCTCTGGGGATCGTACTTCCTGGTTGGTGCCAAGGTCGAGGGCCAGGCCTATGTAACTGCTACAAGTTATCCGTTCACTTTGGGAGAATGGTATCCCGAAGAGATGTCCTGTGGACCGGGGATTTCCGACTATGATGTGGTTACGGGCTGGCACGATGAGGTTTCCAATCCCCGAAACCCGGCCGGGCGCCACCTGGGGGTTCGGGTGATCTTCCAGGCGCTCACCTGGGCCTCCGAGCCTTTGAACGACATCGTTTTTTACATCATCGGCCTCACCTACAACCCGGATCAGTGCGACATCCCCGGGCATGGGGACTTCCTGGATAGCCTTTACCTGGGGATCCTGTTTGACTGCGACGTTTCCGGTCCCAGTGCGACGCAACCCCATATGGACGACATGGTGTGGTTCGACGGCTGGGTTCACGGGGAGTGGCCGGGGTATCCCTTCGACTCGTTGACGATTCTACCCGATACTTTCCTCCAGGCTCCCGATGGATATCCCGATCAATACACGGTGTACGGCGACGATCCCTGGGAGCACACGCTCCACGGGGAGATCGAGGTGGTGCCGAGGAACACCTCCTACATGTGGGACGACGATAACCCGGAGACGCCGGGCAACGATGCGGGTGAAGACGGTGCTTCAGCGGGGTACATCGGGCTTCGGCTCCTCTACGCCCCACCCACCCCTTCGGATTCCCTCTGGGTGGATGCCTACGGGGATAGCGCCCGCATCCCCCGGGTGTCCGCCCATCAGTGGTGGAACTGGGACAACGTCCCCGCGACGGATGCGGATTTCTACCTCTACCTGAAGGGAGAACACCCGGCACTTCCGGGGTACCACTTCGCACCCCTTCCCTACGTCGTGGGCGAAGGACCCTTTGATTACCGGTTCCTCCAGAGTTCCGGCCCCCATCGCCTGTATGCCGGAGACACCCTGTGGTTTGTTTTTGCTGGCGCCGTGGGCCAGGGGCTGAACGGAGGCTACGATGACTATTACGGCCGGGGATGGCTCCGGGGCCTTCGGCAAACCCTGGACTATGCCCTGGCAGCCTACTACGCGGGCAGCGTTACCTCGGATCCGTACCACCCCTCGGGCCCCTTTGAGGATGCCCACTGGGTGGGCGTGGAGGAACGCGCCTCCTGGGGCTCCCCGACGCCGAACTGGCTGAAACTCGCCACCCTTCAGCGGGGGCCGTGGCTCACCCTGGAGGTCCACGGGGTACGGCAGGGAACGGTGACTCTGTACGACCTGACCGGACGCCGGATCCTTTCCTGGGCGGTGCATCGCGTAGATTCAGCTCCCTCCGTGCTTCGGCTGCCCGTGGGCGAGTTGCCCGCCGGGATCTACCTGGTTCGACTCCAGGCAGGCAACCGAGGGGTCACCAAGAAGGTCATCCTCCTGAACAACCAGGCCCATTGACCCGCGGTGCCATGATCCTTCCGATTGTGTTGATCCATGGGTACGGGGGCGAGGGGCGGCCCGCCGAGGTTCGCCGGATTTACGGTGACCTGCCCGAGGTGCTGTATCGCCGGTACGGCACCCCGCGTCCCGTGGTGATCAACCTCAGCCGGTTCATCACCCTGGAAGACGGCGTGACCCTGTACGACCTGGCCCAGGCGCTGCACCGGGCGTTGCAGCAGCCCGAACACCGGTTCCTCCTGGAACAGGGCTTCAACGCCATCGTCCACAGCACCGGGGGCCTGCTGATCCGCACCTGGCTCCGGTACTTCAGCCCCCGGCCCTCGCCGCTGCGCCACGCCATCCATCTGGCACCGGCCCACTTCGGCAGCGGCTGGGCCCACCTGGGCCGGGGGCAGCTGGCCCGGTGGTTTCGCCAGGTGTTCCAGCATACCGAGCCCGGCACCCGCATCCTGAATGCTCTGGAACTCGGCTCTCCCTTCGCCTGGGACCTGCACACCTGGTTCCTGACCCATCCGGTCCGCCGCACCTTCGGCACCTTTGAGTATGTGATGGCGGGCAGCGAGGCCGACAGCCGGTGGTTCGCCCTGCCGATCCGTTTCGCCCACGAAGACGGGTCCGACGGCGTGGTGCGCACGGCCGCCGCCAACCTGAACTATCGGTGGCTGCGGCTGGCGCCGGACCCCAGGGCGCTGCAGGCCGAAGGCCGGCCCTTGAAGCGCTTTTACCACCTGGAGTTCCTGCGCACGGCCCCCAGAACCGCCTTTGCGGTGCTGGCCCACTGTGCCCACTCCGGCAAGTCCCTGGGCATCGTGACGGGCCGGGAACCCCGAGAGCAGTTGCTCGCCCTGCTGGACCGCGCCCTCACCGACGAAACCCCGGCCGACTACCGGAAAAGCCTCCAGGTGTTTGAAGAGGCCACCCGGGAAACCTACCGGCGGGTGGCCCGGGAGGAGACGCCGACCTGGTTCCGGCCCTGGGAGCACATCTGGGACCGTCGCCGCCAGTACGATCCCCACGCCATGGTGGTGTTCCGGGTGGTGGACCAGTTTGGAGAGCCGGTGCCCCATGTGGACCTCTACTTCCGGTCTGCCCGTGCCCGGCGCACCCTTCAGGTTTCCGACCTCATTGAGCACCATCACCACAACACGCAGCACGCCGGCACCCATGTGTTCTACCTGCGCACCCACACCTTCCAGGAGGCCACGGGCACCTGGATCCCCCGGATCAAGAACCTGGGCGCCTTTGTGCTCCAGGTGACGGCCACCGAGCCCGAAACCCGCGATCTGCGGTATGTGCCGCTCACCTGGCCCCTGGCCGGGACTGATCTGGCCCCGCTGATCCGGCCCCATGAAACCACGCTGGTGGAAATCCAGCTGTACCGGTACGGCCGGGACCGGCTGTTCCGCCTGTATCCTTATCGGCCGTGAGGCCGGTGGTCTGGGTTCCGATCCGTGATGAGCGCCTGAGCCCCGAGGCCTGGCGCCGACTGCGCCGCATCCTGGAGCCGGTGGCCGAGGTGGTGGGGCCCGATTTGCCCGAAGCCCTGGAACCCCGCGTGGTGGCGCTTCTCGTGTTCAAGTTCCGGGAAGAGGTGCCGCCGGAGCGGCTCCGGCGCTTGCGGTCCCTGCGCTGGATCCAGGCCATCACGGCGGGGGTGGACCACATTCTGGCGGAACCCCTGCCGGAGGGCGTCCAGGTGCTGCACACCCCCAGCCCCAACGCCGACGCCATCGCCGAGCATGTGCTGGCCCTATTGTTGGCCGCGGCCAAACGCATCGTGTTCCATACCGAGGCGATGCGCCGGGGCGCGTTTCCCCAGGGCACGGAGAGCCGCCGATTGAAGGGGGCCACCCTGCTCGTGGTGGGGCTTGGAAACATCGGCTGCGAGGTGGCGCGGCGCGCCCGGTGCCTGGGCCTGCGGGTGATCGGGATCCGTCGTCGGCCCCGGCCCAAATGCGGGGTCCAGGCCGTGTTCCCCCTGGCACAACTGCTTCAGGTTCTGCCCCGGGCGGATGCCGTGGTGCTCGCCCTTCCGCTGACCCCGGAAACCGAGGGCCTGATCGGCGAGGAGGCCTTAAACCGCATGAAGCCCGACGCCATCCTGGTCAATGTGGCCCGGGGCCGCATTGTTGACGCCGAGGCTCTGTACCGCCATCTACAGCGCCATCCGAACTTTGTGGCGGCCCTGGATGTGTGGTGGCACTATCCGGCGCCCGGCGAGCCCTTTCGGCAGCCCGTGCCCCTGGAAACCCTGCCCAATGTCATCATGACGCCCCATGTGGCGCCGGTGGTACCGGGATTTTTGGAACGGATGGCACTGGCGGCCGCCCGTCGGCTACGGCGGAAGCTGGCGCAATCCTTCAGTTCTGCGACACCGGAAAGGCCGAAAGGTGCACCAGGTGGTTCCGGTGCACCGTAGCCCGGGACACCACACCCCGGCTCATCGCCCGGTACTCCTCACCGTGGACGACGCCGGGGAACCGGCGATAGGAAAGCTCCTCCACGGCCTGTAGGAACCGCCGAACCTGGTCTGCATCGGGATAGGGCGACGGCCGGTTCATCAGCATGACGGCCTCCAGGGTGTAGCCGCGGAGCACCTGGCGGGCGAACTTCTGGAAAAGTGCCGGAGAGGCAAAGAGGTCCAGGCCCAGGATCCGGCCGCCGGCCAGGCTCACGAGGCCCTGGGCCTCCTCGGGGAACTCCGCCTCTTCCAGGTAGTCCTCCAGGAAATCCTGCAATTGCTCAAAGGGATCGTGCAGGGAC
>WGAB01000197.1 GCA_015489295.1 Caldifarciminota bacterium | reverse complement strand
CCCCTGGTGGGCGAGGTGGAGGGCTACCCGGACACCCTGCATCTCTCAGTGGGCAGCGTCGCGCATATTACGGGCTTCGTGCCCGATACCCTGAGCGAGGGCCTGTACCGGTTTCCGGACGTAGTGTTCTGGTCACCGGCCTTTGTGTCGCTCCGGTATCCGGCCGGCGGCCCGGCCCAGGTGGTGTTTCTGGGGTTTCCGCTGCACAAACTCAACGGCAACGGCCGGGCGGCCGAGGTCCTGGTGCGGGTATTGCAGGAGTTCGGGGTCGTCCCCTAAGGGTTGGCCCCAGGCTGACAAAACACAACAATGCACAAGGAGGTTTCAGCCATGAAGCGGTTGCTGTGGGTGCTGGGTCTGATGCCCGGGCTCCTGGCGGCCCAGGAGTTTGTGCCCATCCACGAGATCCAGGGGAACCGCCTGCCCGGGTCGGATACTTCGGCCTACATCGGCCAGGTGGTGACCACCACGGGCATCGCGGTGACCGATGTCGGTGAGGTGGCCGGTTCCCGGGTGTTCTACCTTGAGGAGGCTGGCGGCGGCCCGTGGTCGGGCATTCAGGTGTACTTCACCTCCAACCAGGCGGTGGTGCCGATCCAGAGGGGCGACTCGGTGGTCATCACCGGCCAGGTGGACGAGTACTACGGCAACACCGAGATCAAGGTGAGCAATGCTTCCGACGCCGTCATCGTGTCCAGTGGCCATCCGCTGCCGCCGGCGGCCGAGATCTACTGCGGCTACCTGGACACCACGGCCACCAGCATGTATCCCCCGGACTCGGCCGAGGCCTACGAGGGCGTGCTGGTGCAGCTCAACAGCGTGTATGTCACCAGCACCACCGGCCCGAACAACGACTGGGAGGTGACCGACGGCACCGGCTATGTGTACATCCGCAACAACGGCAACTACACCTACACCCCGCAGCTGGGCGACAACCTCACCGTGCGGGGGCCGGTGCGGGTCTATTACGGCCTGTTTCGCATTGAGCCCCGGTCGGATGAGGACATCACCGTGCACGTGCTGCACCTTTCCATGGCCTTTGCGGTAACCAACGACTCGGTGTACGTGTACTTCACGGCGCCGGTCGACGAAACCTCGGCCGAGAACCCGGCCAACTATGCGATTAGCGGCGGCGTTTCCGTGCTTTCGGCCACCCGGGATGCGGCCGACCCGAAGCTCGTGCACCTCGCCACCACGGCCATGACCCCGGGCACCGAGTACCTGCTGACCGTTTCTGGAATCCAGGACACCGTGGGCAACCCCATGCCGCCGGATTCCGTGTCCTTCTGGGGCGGCATCATCCCGATCACCACCATCCAGAGCGACACCGCCGACAGCGGCCTGAGCAACTGGCGGGGCCGCCGGGTGACCGTTTCGGGCATCTGCACCATGGATTCCACGGCGTCCAGCTGGTACTACATTGAAGAGGCCCAGGGCGGGTTCTTCTCGGGCATCATGGTGTACGACTACGACCACGAGCCGTTGATGGGCGACTCGGTGATCCTGGTGGGCACGGTGAACGAGTACAACTACATGACCGAGATCATGGACGTGATCTACTTCCGGGTGGTGTCCAGTGGCCATCCGCTGCCGGAGCCGGTGGACATTTCCACCGGTGTGCTGGCGCCGGGCGGCAACGGTGAGGCCGTGGAGGGCGTGCTGGTGCACGTGGACACCGCCTGGGTGGTGAACCCCAACGAGGGCAGCCCTTACTTTGAGATCGACGACGGCACCGGCGTGGCCCACGTAGGGAACCGAAACGCATACACCTACCAGCCCCACGAGGGCGATACCATCGGTGTGACCGGGGTGGTGCGCTTTACCTTCAGCGGTTTCACCATCGAGCCCCGGGGGGATGACGACTTCGTGTTCATCTATGTGGATGTGGCCGAGAACGGGTCCTCGGGCCCCTTCCTGGTGCGGGTGCCCGGCATTGTCCGCAGGGCAGCGGTGCTGAAGGTGCAGCTGGCCTTGGCCACCGAGCTGGACCTCGTGCTCTATAATGCTGCCGGACGCCGGGTGCAGCGGGTGTTCCGGGGCACCCTGCAGGCGGGCCAGCACGAGCTCCGGGTGCCGTTGAAGGACTTTGCCTCCGGCGTGTACTTCCTGAAGGTGTCGGCCGACGGGTTCCGCCGCACCTACCGGCTGGTGGTACTCCACTGAGCCACGAGCAGAGTCAAAAACTCCGCGCCCCCGGCTACAGCCGGGGGCGCGGTTTATTTTCGCCGGCACCCATTCACCGGTACCCCAGGCGTTCCTCCACAGCGTCCACCCACACGTGGCCCAGGAGCAGATGGATCTCCTGGATTCGGGCAACGCCCTCCACCGGCACCCGGATCACGAGGTCGGCCCGGGTGGGGGCCGGATGGGGACCGGTCAGGAATACCGTATATAGCCCACGGTTCCGGGCAGTTTCCAGGGCGTGCAGCACGTTCCGGGAGCGCCCTGAGGTGCTGAGGGCCACCAGCAGGTCGCCGGGCTCCCCCAGGGCCTCCACCTGCCGGGCAAACACCCCTTCAAAGCCCATGTCGTTGGTGTGGGCGGTGAGGTAGGCTGGATCGGAAGAGAGGGCCACGGCAGGCAAAGGCGGCCGGTCCTTTTTGAACCGCACGGTGTACTCCACGGCCAGGTGCTGGGCCTGGGCATGGGAACCGCCGTTGCCGCAGAGCAGGACCTTGCCCTGGTTCTGGAACACCTGAACCGTGAGGTCGACCCAGCGGTCCAGCAGCGGCTCGCAGGCCCGGCAGGCCTCCAGGGCCCGCTGCATCTCCTCAAGGGTTTGCTTCAGGCGGGATTGTGGCATGGATGAACTCCTCTAAAAAGGTGCGGTACCCGGGCACCACCACGCCCTGGGCCTTCAGAGCGGTGTTCAAAAGGTGGGTTTTGCGGGGCCGGGGTGCCGGCCGCCCCAGGCTGGTCATGCTTACCCGCCGGATCTGGCACTCACAGGGCAGCCGTTGCAGCACCTCGGAAACAAAATCAAAGGGGGTGGTCACCTCTTCGCCGGCCAGGTGGTACGTTCCATAGGGGGGCTCGTGTTCCAGGATCCAGCGGAGGGCACGGGCCAGGGCTGGGGCATAGGTGGGTGCGCTCCACTGGTTGTAGGTCAGGCGGAGGCTCCGCTGGCTGTACAGCAGGGGCACGATCCGGGAAAAGAAGTTCCGGCCGCCGGGCCCGAAGACCCACGAGACCCGGACCACATAGTGGCGGGGGTGCACCTGAACCTCGCGTTCCCCCCAGAGCTTCGTGAGGCCGTACACCGACAGGGGATTGGGCGGATCCAGTTCCCGGTACTCGCCCTTATGCCCGTCGAACACAAAGTCGGTGGAAAGATAGATCAGGGGGATGTCTAACACCTGGGCCGCGTGCCGGATGTGGCGGGTGGCCAGCCAGTTCACCCGGTAGGCCAGTTCGGGTTCGGTTTCGCACCGGTCCACCTGGGTAACGGCGGCGGGATGCACGATGAAATCGGGATGGTGGCTCAGCAGGGTGGGCACGATGCTGGAGGTTTGCTCCAGATCCAGAGCACTGCGGGGCAGCGCGATGACCTCGTGGCCGTGGGCCTGAAGTTCCCGGGCCAGGGTTCCGCCGACCAGGCCGGTTGTTCCCGTAATCAGCACCCTCATGGCGGTTACAGGGCCGGAACCTGGGTCAGGTTGCCGCGGGGGCGCGGGTCCAGATCGGGCACCTCATCCCCCAGGATCACCCGGTACACGGGCACATCCCGGGCGCCAAGGAGGTACTTGTATGCCTGGTCGCCCCGCAGCAGATCCAGGGTTTGGATGCCGTCGGCAATGGCCTGTTCCACGATGCGCAAGAGGAGCACGAGGCCGGGGGAAAGATCCGAGTCCATCCATGGGTTCACGGCCAGGGCGTAGAGGTAGCGGGTGGCGCCGTACTCCAGCACCAGGGCAGCGGAAGCGATCTCTGCGTCCACTTCCAGCATGTACAGGTGGAGCCAGCCCCGGGCGGCCAGCAGCGGGGCGATTTCCAGGTAAAAGGCCTGGCGTTCCTCGGTGAGAAAGGCGCGCATCTCCTCGCTGCTGATGACAAAGAGCCGGAAAAACTCGTAGAGGTGCTCCCGAAGCTGCGCGGGGTCCGAGAATCGGTGAAACCGCAGGTCTGCGAGTTTCTCCGCCCGTCGCACCTGGCGGGCCACCTGCTTGCGGACCTTGGGTTTCAGGCTCAGCAGGAACTTGTCGTAAGAAGCGGGAAGATTCAGGTAGGGAGCGCGGGTGAGCAGGTGCTCCTGAAGGGTCATCTGGGGAAAGGACTCCCGCAGTTGTTTGAGGGTCCACAGGGTGGGTGAGGTGCCCCGGATGCCCTCCAGGTCCAGCACCATGCGTCGGCCCAGGGCGAGCCCCCGGAGATGGGTCAGGATTTCCTCCAGGAACCGCCGGCGATACTGCTGGCCCGTGATGACCTCCACGTAATCGGTGACGTCGCGTTCCGCCGGCGAGGTCACCCAGAGGTAGCCGTTGCGTTCCAGAACCGCCAGGGGGAACACGCCCACGAGTTTGCCGGTTTCTTCGTCCACCAGGGTGTAGAGCTGCAGGTGTCCCTGTCGGAAGAAGTACATGAAGGACACGCCCATCCACAGGGGGGTATCGAAGGGGGTGCCGCCGACCTGCCGAAGCAGCGCCAGCCAGGCGTCCTGAAGTTCAAAAAAGATGGGGGGATCGTCGAAGACCTGGAGCCGCACCTTGGGTTCCATCTTCCGAAGTATATGGGCCTCAGGAAGAAAAGTCCACGAGCCGGAACTATGCCTCGGGTTTCTGCAGGCGGGCAATGAAAAACCCCTCGGTGAGGTTGTCCTGGGGGTACACCCGCAGGGTGCGGGCCATGTCCGGGCCGTAGCGGTTCCGTTTCCACTCGGTTAGGCCAGGCCGCACCTTAAAGCCCGGGATCTCGGGGATATCCAGGAGGCGGGCCTCGGGGTGCCGCTGCAGTAGGAAGTGCACCACCCCTTCGTTTTCCTCCGGCACCAGGGTGCAGGTGGAATACACCAGGATGCCGCCGGGCCGCAAAGCCCTGTAGGCGGCCAGGATCAGGCCCTTCTGGGTCCGCACCAGCCGGCCCACCTTGCCCCAGGACCACCAGTTCAGGATTTCGTAGGTTTTGTGCAGGGTTCCCAGGGCCGAACAGGGGGCGTCCAGCAGCACCCGATCGAAGGTGTTTTCCAGCCAGAAGCCCAGCTTGTAGCCGTCCACCTGGGTAAGCACGGTGTTCAGCACGCCGGAGCGGTCCAGGTTGTTCGTCAGGGCCTTCATCCGCTGGACATCCACATCGTTGGCCAGGATAACGCCGGTGTTTTGCATCATCTGGGCCATCTGGGTGGTTTTCGACCCCGGGGCGGCCGCAAGATCCAGCACCTTCTCGTGGGGCTGGGGAGCCAGGACCACCGGGGGCAACATAGAGGCCAGTTCCTGCACGTACACATACCCCATGAAGTGCTCCAGGGTTTTGCCGATGGGATAGGGCTTTTCCCGGAGCCGATAGGCCTGGGGGAATCCGGGGATGGCCTCCAGGACAAAACCCTGGTGCTGGAGCCGCTGGACCACTTCTGGTTCCGGAGCCTTGAGGGTGTTCACACGGATCACCGTGGGGAGTTTGCGGCGGGTGGCCTCCAGGAAGGCGGCCAGGTCGGCCTCCGTGAAAAGCTCGCTGAGAAAGCCAAAGAGCTCCCGGTTTCGCCGGATTTCCTGGAAGTGGGTGTCCATCAGCGGCGGCGCTTGCGGCGTTGGGAAACCACCTTGATCGTGTCGGGCTCCAGGGAGACCACCCGGAGGGTGCGGGGGTGGAACACCTGCACCGGAACCCGGTAATAGCCTTCGCTGAGTTTCCAGATGCGCACCTGGGCCCGCAATCGGCCGGCCGAAAGGGTGTCCATCAGGCTTTCCGGGCCTTCCAGGGTGACCGTGACTGAATCCGGTTCGGCCGTCAGGCGGTACCTGGGCGAAGGCGGCGATTTGATCAGGATCGGCAGGGTAAAGGTGCGGCGGCGAAGGGGCTCTACGGTCACCGTGACCTCCACCTGGGAGGGGTCGGCCACCACATAGGGGGTGTCGGGAACCTCGATCCCGACTTTTCGGCGCAGGCTTTTGTGGGTGTTTTCGATGTCCACCGGCCGGGTGTATACCCGGCGGTACCGGCGAACGTAGGAGGCCGCGCCCTTGAGCTCTACGGAATCCGGCTGGGCCTCGATCCGGGTGACCACGAAGCCCTCGGCCGGTGCACCCTTGATCCGCGCCTGCACTGGCACCTGTTTGTGAGCGCGGTAATCGGCCATGACCAGGAATTCCTGGGGTTCGATGCGCAGCACCTCCAGGTTCAGGAAGTCGGGATACCGGAAGTTTTCCGGGGCCAGGGTGATGCGGGTTTTGCGCCGGGGCTTCAGGGTTCGGAGGTCCACCACCATCCGGGGGTGGTCAAAGGCCAGCACCAGCAGGGCTTTGCCGGTGGCCCGGATCTGCAGGGTGACGTGGTCCGGCAGGTTGCCGACCACCACCAGGGTGTCGGCTGGCTTGAGGAATTCCAGGGGAATGGCCCGTTCGACGGTGTACACCCGGTCGGTACGCACGTGAAACCACAGGAGTACAGCCAGGAACAGGGAAAGGAACTTCAGGCCCAGGTTCCATCCGCGGGGAGGACCGGGGCGGGCCGTGCGAGGCACCTGAAAGATGCGGGGCAGGCTCCGGGAGGCTTTTTTCCGTCGTTTACGCCGCAACGCTCTCTTCCACCGTTTGGGTTTCGGCAAGCAGCAGTTCCTTGAGCTTCTGGATCAGGTCGACCTCGGTGTCCACCCGTTCCAGCTGGAGATCGTGGCCCAGGCGCACCTCATTGCGTTCTTCGGAAACCACCACCACCACGGCATCGCTCTGTTCCATAATGCCCATGGCTGCCTTGTGCCGGGTGCCGAACTCCTCGGGCAGCGGATGGGCGCCGGAGTACAGGGGTAGAATCACGCGGGCGGCGATTACCCGGTTCTGACGGATGATCACAGCCCCATCGTGGAGCGGCGAGGTTTTGAGGAAGATGGAAACCAGGAGAGGGGCGGTGACCTGGGCATCCAGCCGCACCCCGGATTCCTCAATCAGGTCGTTGAGTTCCACCTGCCGTTCCAGCACGATGAGGGCCCCCAGCCCCATGCTCCGCAGCTGGAACGCCGCGCGGGCCACTTCCTGCACCGTGGCCAGGTCCGGATAGGGCTCGCGGAACAGCCGACGGAGCCAGGGAGTACGCCCCAGGTTGGCCAGCACCCGCCGGATCTCGGGTTGAAAAATGATGATGAGCGCCAGTACGCCTACCGTTTCAATGCCCTGGATGATAGAATTCAAAGCCTCCAGGTTGAGGAACTGGGCCAGGAGGGCCACCACGGCTAAGGCCGTAAGGCCGGTGACGATGTAAGCGGTACGGGTTCCCCGGAACAGTTTGAGCGCCTGGTAAAAGAGCACCCAGACGATGAGGATGTCCAAGACGTCCTTGAGCCCGATCTTCAGGAAGTCCATGGTTTTCCGGCCAATTATACGCCGTTACGCCACGGCCGTGCCGGGCGGCACCTCCTCGTCCGGCCGCAGGAGCACCACGTCGCCCTCCTCGGGAATGGCCCCGAGCACCAGCACCTCAGACCGCTTGCCGGCAATCCGCTTGGGCGGGAAGTTGTTGACCACCACCACGAGCCGGCCCACCAGGTCCTCGGGCCGGTACCGGCGGGTAATGCGGGCGCTGGACCCGCGGATGCCTGCCTCTCCCAGGTCGATCTGCATCCAGTAGGCCGGAACCCGGGCCCCCTTCAGGGGCTCGGCCGAGAGCACTCGACCGATCCGCAGGTCCAGCCGCACGAACTCGTCGTATTCCACCCGCGTGGGCTTGATGCGAAAGGCGTGGTCCAGGGGGCCGTGGCCGTGGCCCAGGGGCAGGTTGTGCCGAATCGCCCCGGTGACATACACCTTGGCCCGGTCCACGGCCTCGGGCACCGAATAGCCGAGGGCCAGGTTGGCTGCGATGGCCGAGGCATAGGTGCAGCCGGTGCCGTGGGTGTTCCTGGTGGGAATGCGGTCGGCCTCGTAGCGGTAAAAGTTTTGGCCGTCGTACAGCAGGTCGATGGCCCGGTCGGTGTGTTCCAGATGGCCCCCTTTGACCAGCACGAACCGGGGGCCCAGGGCGTGGATCCGCCGGGCGGCCTCCTTCATGTCGTCCAGGGTGTGGATTTCCAGGCCAGAAAGGGCCTCCGCCTCCGGCAGGTTTGGCGTAACGATGGTGGCCAGGGGCAGCATCTGCTGCACCAGGGCTTCCTGGGCATCGGGGCGGAGCAGGGGATCGCCCCCTTTGGCCCGCATTACGGGGTCTACCACGATGTAGGGCACCGCGTAGGACCGCAGGGTTTCGGCCACCGCCCGGATGATGTCGGCGTTGGACAGCATGCCGGTTTTCACCACATCGGTCCCGATGTCGTCCAGGACCGCGCGGATTTGCAGTGCCACGAAGTCGGCCGGAAGGTCGTGGATGCCGAGGACACCCTGGGTGTTCTGGGCGGTCACGGAGGTGATGGCCGACATGCCGAAAACCCGATGGGCCAGGTAGGTTTTGAGGTCGGCCTGGATGCCGGCTCCGCCGCCCGAATCGCTGCCTGCAATGGTTAAAACCCGCGGAATCTTCTGTGCCATGCCGAAATTATATCGTGGCCCGGGATCCGGCACCGGCCGGAGGCTGTGCCTCGTAGCCACTACGCAGGCAAGGGAGGGGATCAACCCTCACGGAAAGGCAAGAAGCCGCCAAGCCCGAGGATCAGGAGGATGATCCCCGCTTGCCGGAACCGAGGCGCGTTGAGATTCGGTTGGGTGGAAACCTGCGGGGACGCCGGAAACCGGGGTACGCCGGAGGCCCTGCCGCTTTAGGGATGAGGAGCATGGGAAGGGGGATGCTGGTTGGGACGGCTGGAGGGCGGGAGCAGTACGGTGAGGTTCCGATCTTGCTGGATCACCACCCGTTCGCTCAGCGGGCGATAGGGGCGTGCCAGCAGGTCGACGCACTGCAGAAGCACCGCCGAGGCAGGCAACCGGCCGAAGGAAAAGCGGCCCAGGTAATCGGTGGTGTCCACCAGCGTGTCGAAGCTATCGGGGAACAGGAAGCGGACCGGTATAAGGGTCACCTCAACCTGCTCCAGGGGGTCGTGGGTGATGCTGTCCACCACGGTGCCTTCCACGAGGTACCGGG
>WGAB01000196.1 GCA_015489295.1 Caldifarciminota bacterium | reverse complement strand
TATCTCGCAGAACCGGGGTTCCGCGGCGTGTTTCCCACCCGACGCGATGCCTGGCGCGAACGCCGTCTCCTGCCCGGGGTCAAGCCCCAGGAGGTGGTGTACCTGAAACTGGTGGACCTGGAGGCCGGCGACACCCTGGAACTGATCCGGGATACCCTGGGCTGGCACGCCCAGGGCGCTGAGGCTACCGATACCCTGGCCGCCAAACGCCTGATCCGCCAGGTGGTCTTCAGTACGGCCATCGGTTTCGCCGATACCATCCCCTATGATTCCACCGGCCTGAGCCAGCCGCGCAAGGTGATCCAGGTGAGCACCCGCGACGGCGACACTTACGAAATCCTGATCGGCAAGCCCAGCGCCAACGGCCGGGGCGTGTATGCCGCCCGGCCCGACCGCCAGGATGTGCTCGTGCTCAGCAAGTACCTGGACGACCAGCTTGCCAACCTGCCCAAAGAGATCCGCAAAAGCCCAGCACCAGCCCAGAAATCCTCGTGAATCCCACGCCCCCTCGTCTCCATCGGCTCCTCTCCCGTTTCGGACGAGGGGGCGTTTTGCTTGGGGCCGCATTGCTGCTGGGCCTGGCGGCCTGCGCCCGGCGGATGCCACCTCCGGGAAAACCTGAAACCCGGGGGCCGGAGATCCGGGTCCTGATGCCCCAGGAGGGCGATACGGTCCGCGACACCCTCCGGGTTCAGGTGGAGGCCACGGATTCCTCGGGCGTCGCCTGGGTGCGGGTGTTCCTGGACCAGAACCCCGTGGGCGCCGATTCCTCGGCCCCCTATGAGTTCCTGTGGCCCCTGGCCCAAACCGTGGATACCGTGCACATCCTGCGGGTGGAGGCCGCCGACCGCTGGGACAACACCTCGCGCCAGCGCCTGTGGGTGGTTACCCGCGGCGGCCTCGCACCCCCGCGGCAGGATTCCCTGCCCCCGGACACTTTGAACCCCGATACGCTGAAGGAGGACGATACCCATGCCCCCCACAAGAAAAATTGAGATCGCCGGCGGCCAGGTGACCGTGGGCGGCGACAGCCCCCTGCTCCTGATCGCCGGTCCCTGCGTGATTGAAAACGAAGAAACCCCGTTGCGCGTGGCCGAAGCGGTCAAACGCATGGCCGACCGCCTGGGCATCGGCTATGTGTTCAAGAGTTCCTACGCCAAGGACAACCGCTCCTCCGTGCACCACTACTACGGGCCGGGCCTGGAAAAGGGGCTCCGCATCCTGGAAAAGGTCAAGCGCGAAGTGGGGGTGCCCGTGCTCTCCGATGTCCACTATCCCGACGAGGTGCCCGCCGCCGCTGAGGTGCTGGATGTTCTCCAGATTCCGGCCTTCCTCAGCATGCAAACCCGCCTGGCCCTTACCGTGGGCAAAACCGGCAAACCCGTGAACATCAAAAAGGGCCAGTTCCTGGCCCCCGAAGACATGGCCAAGGTGGCCGCCAAGATCGAGAGCACCGGCAACCGCAATCTGCTGCTGACCGAACGGGGCAGCTTCTTCGGGTACCACAACCTCATCGTGGACATGCGGTCCTTCCCCATCATGCGGAAAACCGGGTATCCGGTGATCTTTGATGTCACCCACACCGTGCGCAAGTACGGCATCCCCTCCAGCGATCCGCGGGGCGGCGAACCCGAGTTCGTGCCCTTCCTCGCCCGAGCCGGGGTGGCCGCCGGCGTGGACGGCGTGTTCCTTGAAACCCACCCGGATCCGCCCTCAGCCCTCTCCGATGCCTATTCCATGTGGCCCTTAGACCGCCTGGACAAACTCCTGGAAGCCATAGTGCGCATCCACGAACTGGTGCGCTCCCTGCCGGAACCGTGAGGAACGGGAAACCTTGAGCCAGCGGACTACGGCAGCACCAGCACCTTGAACACCCGGCCCGGGGATCTGCGGAGCAGGTAAACGCCCGGACGGAGGGCCTCCTCGGGCGGCCGCAGGCGGCGCCCGGTGGCGTCGTAAACCTCTATGCCACCGGACACGAGAGCCTGGAGGGCTCCCGGATGCAAAAGCCGGGCGGCCTCCGGAGCCGGCGACACCGATTCCCGAACCCCTGTGGGGCGCAGAAAGGCCAACGCCCGCAGCCCCTCGGTGCCCTCGGCCACATACATGATGGAATCGCGCACCACCACATCCTCGGCCAGCCCCACCGCCGAATGATAGAAACCGGCCCGATAGGGCACCGCCGGATTGGCCACATTGATCACCACGATCCCGCTGTCCCGGTCCGCCACCACGATATGGTCACCCATCACCGCCAGCGCCCGGGCGAGGCCGATGTTCGGGTAGGACCCGATCTCAAAGGGCAGGGCAGGGTTGGCCACGTTCAGGATGCGCAGGCCGCCGGTGCCCGCTGCCAGGAAGGCAAGGGACCCCTGCACCAGCACATCGTACACCTCGCCAACCGCCGCAAACGTCGCCACGAGGGTGGGGCTTGAAGGGTCCTGAACATTGAGGATCTGTAGGCCCGCCGATGAATCGGCCACGTAGGCCAGGGTATCCTGAACGAACACCCCATAGGCCCGGCCCGGTGTGTCGTAGGCCCCTACAAAACTCAAACTCGTGGGGTCCGTGACTTCCACCACCTGGAGCCCGGCGGTGTGGGCCGCCACAAAGGCCAGGGCACGGCCTTCCCAGGGCCGGTCCTGGATTACCACATCCAGGCCCAGGCCGGAGGGAAAGTCGTAGCCCGCAATATCGGTGGGGTGCAGGGTATCGTTGAGATCCACCACCCGAAGGTCCTTGTTGTAGGCTGCAATGAACTGGTACCGGGGCGTGGCGAACAGATGGTACGCAAAGCCGGGAACGCTGCAGGAACCCAGTTCTGCCAGATCCAGGGGATTTGCGTTTTTCACCACCCGGAACCCGCTGTCGCCGTCAGCGATGAACAGGAGATCTCCCTCCAGCGCGAGCCCCTGGACATAGCCCGGGGTATCCAACCGATTCACGGTCCGCACATAGGCGGAGTCCTGAGCCCACAGAGGAACAGCCAGCACAAAAGCCAGGGTCCACCGCATTTCCATACCTCCGGCCATAGAACCTTTGCGAACCCGGTCAGGCCATAATATTAAAGGCATGAAGCGCAGGCAACGCGTACTGATCCTTGCAGGGCTGCTGGCAGCCCTTGCGGTTTGCGCCCGTCCGAACCCCTATGCCAAACTGGTCAAACGCGGCCGCTACCGCACCGGCCCGGTCAAGGTTCTGCGCGGCGACTACGGCGAGTATCGCTATGTGATAACGGATTTCCGCAAAAAGGTGGAGCGTCAGCGAAAGGATTTCAGCCGCCTCGTCCGCAAGGAAACGGGCCTGGAAACCGAGGAGATCCTGTTCTACAACGCCGGCGTGGATACGGTGAACCGGGTTCTCGTACTTCGCTACTTCGCGCCGATGAAGGTCAACGATCCCCTGTACGCCGGGGCCCAGATCCAGTTCGTGCTGGACGAATCCGGCGCCCTCAAGGCCATCTACATCGATCGGGTGCCCTACGAGTAGCCGCCACCATGGGCGACGGCCTCCAGTTCCTGTTGTACCTTGCCCTGATCGGAGGGCTCGTCGCCTTAAGTGAGGCCCTGCATCAGAAGGGCATCCTCACCCAGGAGGCCAACCGGAAACTCGTGCATGTGGGGGTGGGCCTCTTCGTTTCCCTGGCCCTGTTCACGCTCCACCACGGCTGGGTGCTGGCCGCTCTGGCCGGCCTCTTTGTCGTGGTCAACGCCGTGGGCCTCGTGTCCGGCGCCCTGCGCGGTATGCACACCGTGGACCGGGAAACCTGGGGGACCGTGCTCTATCCCCTGGCCGTGGTGATCAACACGCTGCTGCTCTTTGACCACAGCCGTACGCTGCTCCTTGCCACCCTCGCCCCCATGTTCTTCGGCGACGCCCTGGCGTCGCTCGTGGGCCAGCGCTGGCCCCTGCGGCGGTTCGCATCGCTCGGCAAATCCCTGGCCGGCGCCCTGGTCATGTACCTGGTGTCCCTCGTGTTCTTCTGGCTCCTGACCCCGGCCGGGCCCGTCGCGGCCCTTCTCCTGGCCCTGATCCCCACCTTTCTGGAACTCTCCTTTACCGGCGGCCTGGACAACCTGGCCGTGCCCCTCGGCAACCTGGTGTTCCTGAGCCTGGTACCGGCCAAAGTGCCCCTCACTTCCTTTGCCATTGCCCTAATCGTGGCCGGGGTGGTGGCCTATCTGGCCCTTCGGGCGCGGGCCCTGACCCCGGACGGTGCCCTGGTAACCCTGGTGCTCGGCACCCTGATTCTGGCGGCCGGCGGCGTGCAGTGGCTCGTGCCCATCCTGGTGTTCTTCATCACCTCGTCGGCCCTGACCAAAATCTTCCGCGCCAAGGCGACGGTCAAGCCCGGCGAAAGCCGCGACGGCTTCCAGGTGCTAGCCAACGGCGGCCTGGCCGCCCTCTTTGTCACGCTGCAGGCGTTTGGAGTGGGCGGCATCGACTGGTTCGTGCCCTACCTCGCGGCCCTCGCGGTGGTCAACTCCGATACCTGGTCCACCGAGATCGGGTCCACCTCCCGGTCCGATCCCCGGTCCATTCTGTTCTTCAAAAAGGTGCCCAAGGGCTCGTCGGGCGCGGTGTCCTGGATCGGCAGCCTCGGGGGCGTGCTGGGAAGCCTGGCCGTGGCCCTCACCGCCCTGTTCTTCGGCTACACCTGGAACACGGTGCTTTTGGCCTGGGGCGCCGGGATGATCGGCAACCTGGTGGACAGCCTGCTGGGCGCCACCGTGGAGGTCCGGTACCGCTGCGAAACCTGCGGCGGGGTGTTTGATGTCAAAATCCATTGCAATCGCCCCACCCTCTATGTGGGCGGCCTGCGCTGGTTCGGCAACAACTGGGTGAACTTCGTGGCAAGCTCCGTGGGCGCCCTGGGGGTTGTGCTCTGGCTGGCTTTTCGGTAACCCGGAGGAATCCCATGGCCCGGGTACGCTATGTGTTCCATCCCCGCTACGAAATGGACCTGCAGGGCCACGTGTTCCCCACCCAAAAGTACCGGCTGGTACGCGAACGGCTCCTGGCCGAGGGCCTGGCCCGGCCCGAAGACTTTGAAGAGCCCGAGCCCATCACCCTGGACGACCTCAAACTCGTGCATACCCCGGAGTACCTGGACGACCTGCGGCACCTCCGCTGGACCCACCGCACCATGTACTCCGAACTGCCCCTCACCCGCGAAATCGTGGAGGGCTTCGTGCTCATGGCCGGGGGTACCTGGAAGGCCACCCAGCTGGCCCTCCAGGATGGTTTCGGATACCACATCGGCGGCGGCTTCCACCACGCCTATCCCGACCATGCCGAGGGCTTCTGCTATGTCAACGACCTGGCCTATGCCATCCGCCGCGCCCAAACAGAAGGCCTGATTGAGCGGGCTCTCGTGGTGGACTGCGATGTGCACCAGGGAAACGGCACCGCCGCCATCTTCCGCCATGATCCCTCGGTGTTCACCTTTTCCATCCACCAGGAGGAACTCTATCCCTGGCCCAAGGAACAGAGCGACTGGGACATCGGCCTGCCCCTGTACACGGGCGACGGGGTCTATCTTGCGGAACTACGGGCCGCGCTGGAGGAGATCTATCGGCGGTTCACGCCGGACCTTGTGGTGTACCAGGCCGGCGCCGACCCCTATCGGGAAGACCAGCTGGCCAACCTCCGCCTGAGTAAGGAGGGGCTGATGGAGCGCGACCGCATCGTGCTGGGGATGGCCTGGCAACGCCGGATTCCGGTGGTGATCACCCTGGGCGGCGGCTACGCCCTGCGGGTGGAAGACACCGTGGAGATTCATGTCAACACGGCCCGGGTGGCCCGAGAATTGGCCAGCGGGCAGGGCGAACCTGCCTGAGGGGTTCCACCCTCTTGCACTTTGTTCTTAAACCCTGTATGGTACATTTAGCGCAACCCTTAACCATCATGGAGGTGTTCCATGAAGCGTTTGGTAGTTGGACTGCTGTTCGCTACGGTTGCTTTGTGGGCAGCTCCCACCATTGACGGGGTGATCACTCCCGGCGAAGGATGGATCCTTGTCGGGAGCGATGCTTATGCCACTGGGGGGGGTGCCGGTGCGCACCTGGGAGATTTCTATTATTATCGCGACGCTGCATATCTGTACCTTGCCTTCAGCACTCAAAACACGGAGAGCTGGAATTTAGCCTACGGGATCGCCTTGGATCCCCAGGACCCTCCGGGCTATGTGGGGGTTCCTGGCACAGATGTGGATGCTTGGAACCGTTATATCACCTTTGACAATCCTCCAACGGTCAACTGGGAATTCTACTGGTACTGGGATGGTGCAAGTGGCAGCATAACCGCCTTCAATGAGTGTCAATGGACTGGGAGTGGGTGGAACTATCAGGCTGTGGGCAACTACGCCTACACCGGTGATGCCGCTACTGGTCTCCAGCAACTGGAGTACCAGGTGGCCTGGTCGGACCTGGAGTTCAACACCCCGCCCGATGACATCTGCCTCGCTCTGTGGATTGCAGGAGCAGACAATAACACCTCGGCCGTCGATGTGATCCCGCAGGATCCTACTGTTTCCGATGGTGGCGGTTCCGAGTGGACCGATACGGACGACCAACTGGGGTGCATCATGGCCCCTGTAGCAGTGCATGAGGGTAACCTGACTCCCACAATCCGCGTAACACCTGTCCTCAACGGCCTTCGGGTAGCCGCCGATCATCCCGTGACCATCACCCTGTACCGGGCCAACGGTCAAAAGGTCCTCACCCAGTCTGTATCCGGTTTCCTGAATCTCAGGAACCTGGAGAAGGGGGTGTATCTGTACCACATCGCCGGGACCACCGAAACCGGCAAAGTGGTGGTAATCCACTAAACTTTGACCACCAAAGGGTTGCGTGGCGGGGGCCAGATTGGGGCCCCCGCTGTGTTTTTAGCCTGATCGTTTCCCGCAATCTGTTTTTTCCTATCCCGGAATGCTCCTCTTACTTTGCAAAACTTTTTTAATTAGGTTGCCTTTGGAAGCATTCGCTCCCTTCAGATCAAAGCCAAATTCATTTTATCTACAGACCATTCTTCTAAAACCTCTGTACTTAGACTGCTGGAACGTTCCCGTAGAAATCTTATTCAAAATATCAATATCAACAGGAAGATCTGCCGAACAAAATTTGCTTTTCCCCGCGTAGAGCGTATACTCAGGTTATCAACAGGAGGCGTTGAATGAAGTACTTCACCGTAGTCATGATGTCCGCCGTGTTGGCATCGGCCCTTTGGGCATCACCAACCATCGATGGGGTGGTAGATCCCAACGAGGGTTGGCTCTCCCTCGGACAATCCCAGTACCAGGATGGTGGTGGGGCTGGGGCTAACCTGAACGAGTTCTTCTACTATCCTGATTCAGCACGCGAGTATCTTTTCCTCGCCTTCAAAACCAACAACACAGCCAGCTGGGATGTTTCCTACGGCATCGGCCTGGATGTGGATAAGGTCACAGGCTCCGGTTACTTTCAGGGGGACAACGATGCCTGGGGACGAAAACTCAGCTTCGACAACCTGCCCGCACTGGAATGGGAGTTTTACTGGTGGTGGAGTGGTGCCGACGGCGCTGTAACCTCCTTCAATAGTTGCCAATGGACGGGATCGGGCTGGAACTACACCTCCTACGGCACCTACGCCTATACGGGTGATGCAACCACGGGGCTCCAGGCGCTGGAGTACAAGGTAGCCTTTTCTGATCTGGGCATCACCGAAGTTCCCCGGTATGTGCTGCTGAACCTCTGGATTGCCGGCGGGGATGGTTCTTCGGCTGTGGATGTGATTCCCTTTGACCCCACTGTGTGGAACAACGACCCCAACGAGTGGACCGATGCCGATACCCTGGGGGCGAACACGGCCATCGGCATCCTGGAGGGCCCGGCCATCGGAAACCCGGTGGTCATCCGCCCGGTTCTTAACGGCCTCCGGGTGTCCGCCGACCATCCCGTGACCGTCACCCTGTATCGTGCCAACGGCCAAAAGGTGCTGGAACGCTCGGTCAACGGCTTCTTGAACCTCGCCGACCTAGAACGGGGCGTATACCTGTATCGCGTGAAGGGCTCCTACGAAACCGGCAAGGTGATGGTAATCCACTGAACAGCGAAACGTTGGACTTGGCCGAGGGGGCGGCCGCCGTACGGCGGCCGCCCCACCTCGGCGTTTATAACGCCTGAAATAGCCAGCCCTTCAGGTACCGGCTCTCCGGAAACCCCAGGAGC
>WGAB01000195.1 GCA_015489295.1 Caldifarciminota bacterium | reverse complement strand
CGCTCCGCACCGCCGGGCGCATCATCCCCATTTATCCGGCCACCGAGGGCCTGAAGCCCTCGGGCCTGGAACGCCTGATTCGCACGGCCTACGAACTGGCCGAGCCCTATCTGCACGACCTGGTACCGGCCGATCTCCGGCGCAAGCGCGCCCTGCTGAGCCGCCGCCAGGCCCTGAAGTGGCTCCATTTCCCCGAAACCCTGCAACAGGCCGAACGCGCCCGCCGCACCCTGAGCTACGAGGAGTTCTTTGTGTCCCAGGCCCGAATGCGCTATCTCCGGTTGCAGCACCAGGGCGAGGGCCTGCCCCTCCAGGCCGGTCCCCTGGCCCGGGCCTTTCTGGAACACCTGCCCTTTTCCCTCACCAGTGCCCAGCAACGGGTGATCCAGGAGATCGCCGCCGATGTGGCCCGCCGGAACCCCATGCACCGCCTGCTGCAGGGCGATGTGGGCGCTGGCAAAACCGTGGTGGCCGTGTATGCCATGCTCCTGGCCGTGGATTCCGGCTATCAGGCTGCCCTCATGGCCCCCACCGAGATCCTGGCCGAACAGCATTTCCTGGTGCTCACCGAGTACCTGAAACCCCTGGGGCTGGAACCGGTCCTGCTCATCGGCAAACAGCCGCGCCAGCAACGCGCCCTGGCCCTGGAACAACTGGAACGGGGCACCGCCCCCGTCGTGGTGGGCACCCATGCCCTGATCCAGGAGCAGGTGGCCTTCAAGAACCTCGCCCTGGCCGTGGTGGACGAGCAGCACCGGTTCGGCGTGGCCCAGCGCATGGCCCTGGTGAAGAAGGGCACCCGGATTCCGCACCTTCTGGTGATGACCGCCACGCCGATCCCGCGCACCCTGGCCATCACCGCCTACGGCCACATGGATGTGTCGTACCTGGACGAAAAGCCGCCGGGCCGCAAGGAGGTTTATACGGAGTGGCGCCGGGAACGGGAGCGTGAGGCCGTGTATCAGCGGCTCTTCCAGGAGGTGCAGCAGGGCCAGCAGGCCTATGTCATCGCCCCGCTGATTGAGCCCTCGGACGAACTGCCGGCCCGGGCTGCCACCGAACTCTACGAGGAACTCCGAAAGAAGGCGCCCCGGGGCGTCCGCCTGGGCCTGATCCACGGCCGCATGAACCGCGACGAGCGCCGCAAGATCATGCAACTCTTTCGGGACCGCGAGTTTGACATCCTGGTGGCCACCACCGTGATTGAGGTGGGCATTGATGTGCCCACGGCCAACTGGATGGTGATTGAGGACGCCAACCGGTTCGGCCTGGCCCAGTTGCACCAGCTGCGGGGCCGCATCGGCCGGGGCGGCGACCAGGCCTACTGCATCCTGCTGTCGCCCGATCGCGTGAGCGACGAGGCCGCGGCCCGGCTCCGCATCCTGACCCAGACCACCGACGGCTTCAAGATCGCCGAACTGGACCTCAAACTGCGGGGGCCGGGCGAGTTGCTGGGCACCCGCCAGCACGGCCCGGCCGAGTTCCGGATCGGCGACCTGCTGCGCGACGCCGCCCTGATCCAGAAGGTGCAACGGGATGTGCAGGCCCTCTTTGCCCAGGACCCCTACCTGACCCATCCCGAGCACCGCAACCTGCTCCAATGGCTCCTCCAGGATGAGGACGAGCCCTACTATGTGGGCTGAGGCTATAGGCCGCGTTCCTTGACACCCCCAAACAGGGATTGGAAAATGAGCACACCCATGGCCAGCCACCTCTGGAAACCCCGTCGAAACACCCCTACCGTTTGGGTCGGCAAGGTGCCCCTGGGCGGAGCCCATCCCATCGTGGTGCAGTCCATGACCAACACCCCCACGGCCGACGCCCGGGCCACCGCCGAACAGATCCTCGAACTCTACCGGGCGGGCAGCGAAATCGTCCGCATCACGGTGAACACCCGGGAGGCCGCCCGGGCCGTGCCCGAGATCGTGGCCCGGATCCAGGATGCAGGCTACGACGTTCCCCTGGTGGGAGACTTCCACTTCAACGGCCACCGGCTGCTCAGGGAGTTTCCCAAAACCGCCGAACTTCTGGCCAAGTACCGCATCAATCCGGGCACCGTGGGCCGCGGTCGGCACCAGGACGAAAACTTCCGGGTGATGGTGGAAATCGCGCGCGACCTCGGCAAACCCGTGCGCATCGGCACCAACTGGGGCTCCCTGGACCCCTACCTGCTTACCGAGATGATGAACCGCAACGCCCGCAGGAAACACCCCAAATCGGCCGATGAGGTGCTGGTGGAAGCCCTGGTGGAATCGGCCGTGCGATCGGCCGAGCGGGCCGAGGAAATGGGGCTGCCCCACGACCGCATCGTGCTCTCGGCCAAGGTGTCCCGCGTGCCTCTCCTGGTGCAGGCCTACGAGATGCTTGCCCGCCGCACCGACTATCCCCTGCACCTCGGCCTCACCGAGGCCGGCATGGGCACCAAGGGCATCGTGGCCTCGGCTCTGGGCATCGGCCTCCTGCTCACCCGGGGCATCGGCGATACCATCCGGGTTTCCCTCACCCCTCGCCCCCACGAACCCCGAACCCGCGAGGTGGAGGTCGCCCAGGAAATCCTCCAGGCCCTGGAACTCCGCCGGTTCTTTCCCCAGGTGACCAGTTGCCCGGGCTGCGGCCGCACGAGTTCCACCCTGTTCCAGGAACTCGCCCGAGAAATCGACCGGTTCCTGAAGCAACACCTGCCGGAGTGGCGCGAGCAGTATCCGGGGGTGGAAACCCTCAAGGTAGCGGTCATGGGGTGCGTGGTCAACGGCCCAGGGGAGTCCAAACACGCCGACATCGGCATCTCGTTGCCCGGTGCCGGCGAGGAACCCCGGGCCCCGGTGTACATCGAGGGCAAACTGTATACCACCCTCCAGGGCGAAAACATCGCCGAGGAGTTCAAGGCCATCCTGGTGGACTACATTCGGAAGCGCTTCGGCAAAACCGGCAACCCGTAAAATAGCAGCCACCAAGCAAGGAGGAACCCATGCAAGGAGTGAGCGTTTTTACGGCCCTGATCGCCGGGCTGTTTTCCTTTGTGTCGCCCTGTGTGCTGCCCCTGATCCCCGCGTATCTCTCCTTCATCACCGGCCTCTCGGTGGAGGAACTCCGTACCACCGGCAACCGCGCCGAAGTCG
>WGAB01000194.1 GCA_015489295.1 Caldifarciminota bacterium | reverse complement strand
GTGTGGTGCTCATCGGAGGGGCGCTGAAAAGCCTGTATAATAGGATTTAAGCCGGTTTCCGGGCTTGGCAAACCTAAAGGAGGACGACCATGCGCAGGGCACTCCACTGGAATTATAAGGATGTTTTTCGCGCGGCCCGCTTTGGTTTCAGCGTGAAAAAACTCTGGATCATGTTCCAGGGGCTCCTGTGGGGGCTCATCGTGTACGCTGTGCTGGCCTACCTGGGCTTCCTGGTCAGCGGCTACACCTTTTCCGAAATCTGGCACGATTACCGCTATGTGCCCCTGCCCTGGGGCGGCGAACTGAGCCTCTGGGGCAAGGTGCTGGTGGGCCTGGGCATCTTCGGCCTCTGGGTGTTCGTGTCCATCTACGGCACCGCCGTGGCCAAGATGACCATGGAACAACTGCGGGGCGACGAGTTCTACGAGATCTCCCGCGCCATCAAACACGGCTGGAAGGCCGGCCGAAGCGGGGTTTTCGCTCCGTTGACCCTTGTGTTCATGGTGTTCCTGATCCTCGTGGGCGGCGTAGTACTGGGCCTTCTGGGCAAAATCCCCTGGTTCGGTGAGCTGGTGCTGCTGGTGCTGGCCGTTCCTGTGCTCTTCACCGTGTTCTTCATGCTGTACCTGGTGGTGTCCCTGATCGTGGCCTACTACCTGGCGCCGGTGGTGCCGGGCGCCACCCGGGCCGATACCTTTGACATCCTCTTTGAGGTGTTTTCCACCCTGAACGACGAGAACTGGCGGTTCGTGGGCTACGAGGCGCTGCTGTACGGCGTCAAGGTGCTGGCCGTGGGCATCTTTGCCTTCTTTGTGGGCCGCACCCTGGCCGTGATCCACGCGGTGCTGGCCCAGCCCTGGCTCATGGGCCAGAAGTTTGAACGCATTGCCGATGCCGCCCTCTCCTATCTGCCCACCCTGAGTTTCCCCACCGAGGGCGTGTACCGGGCCGTGTCCTGGTTCCTGGGGGTCACCCGGACCGACCTCCTGCTGTACCCGCCGGTGCCGCCCAAGGGCCTGGCCGTGCCCGAGGCCATCCTGGGGTTCCTCTTCGGCATCCTGGTGTACCTCCTGGTGCTCCTGGTACTGGCCTACTGGGGCACCATCCACTTCGCTGGCAACACCCTGATCTTCACGGTGCTGGTCAAGAAGAAGGACGAGATTGACCTCACCCAGGTGGACGAGGACTTTGCCGTGGCGCCCACCCATCCCGAGGCGCCCACGGTGCCCCCGGAGGGCGAGGCACAGCAGGGCACCGAGGGCCAGGAGGAACCCAAGTCGGAATCCACGGAAACCCCTGAACAAGGCGGAGCATAAGCATCGTGGCACTCTCGTTGCTTTCCACCGGCTACGGCGTGGACGACTACGGCTACATCAACGCCCGCATCCGGGCGATGATGGGCCAGCTGCTGAAACCGCGCGACTACGAGAAACTGCTCGGCGAAGAGACCCCCGAAAACCTGAAGGTGGCCCTCAAGGACACCCCCTATGCCGGCCCCATCGCCCGGCACGAGGCCTCGCTCCAGGACCCCGTGGAGATCGTGGGCCGGGCCCTCGTGGACCATCTCGCCGAGGTCAGCCGCAAACTGCTAAAGATCTCCGACGGCGAGCCCCGGCTGTGCTTTTCCGTGCTGCTGGGCCGCTGGGATGTCCACAATGTCAAGGCCCTGATCCGGGGCCGGATGCGGGGCGCCTCCGACGAGAGCATCCGGCGGTCCTTCATGCCGGCCGGTGTCCTGGATCCCCATCGGTTGGACCAATTGTTGCGAGACCGAGACCCCCTCAAGATCCTGGATCGGCTGGCCACCTGGGGCCTGCAGTTGCCCTTCGTGGTGGGCCGCGATCTCATCAAGGCGGTGAACGAAGGGCGGCTGGAGGATGTGGAGCTGTACCTGGACCGTTCCTATTTCCAGTGGGCCTTTGAGCGGCTCTCGCCCCGGCGCCCGAATACGGCGCTCGTGCGCGAACTCCTGCGGAGCCTGGTGGATGTGCGCAATGTGATGGCCGTGCTGATGCTGCTGAAGGCCGGGCTCCGGCCCCGGGGCCGCGTGAAGTACCTGGAGGGCGGTCGGCTCAAGGCCAGCGAGTACCGGGCCCTGGAGGACGCCGAATCCCTGGAGCAGGCCCTGGACCGCCTGCGGGAGGGCCCCCTGGGCCGATACCTCCGGGACACCAAGACCACCGCCCTGGAAGCCGTGGAACGTGCCCTGGAAAGCGCGGTGCTGCACCAGGCGTTCCAGATGCGGTTCGCCGACCCCCTGGGGATCGGCGTGGGCATCGCCTTCCTGTTTGCCAAGGAAACCGAGATCATCAACCTGAGGACCATCCTGTAC
>WGAB01000193.1 GCA_015489295.1 Caldifarciminota bacterium | reverse complement strand
CCCACAGGGTGTCGATCATGCCGGCCAGGCCGGCAAACCGGCCGAAAAAGATGAGCCGGTTCCCCTGCTCGTCGGTGATTTTCTCGTAGTCGATGAGGGTATCCCGGAGTTCCACCAGTCGGCGGAGCATAGGGATGTTCTGCTTCTGGCCCTTGAAGGTGTGGGAGAAGATGACATAGGTTTTGTCGGGCTCGAGGTACTGGGGCTGGATCTCCTTGATGCCGAAGATCACCGGCACCTCCGAGAGGTCTTCCTGGATCCGGGCCCCCGCCTTCCGATACTCCTCTTCGCGGAAAATGCGGCGCGGGGAAGGCTGAACCACCACCTCCAGGTGGTGGTTCTGGATCAGATCGCGCACATCGTTGGGGGTCAGCGGGGCCCTCCGTTCCCACTCCCACTTGGTCTCCCTTCGGATCCCGATCTTTGCGTGCATGGGCTTTAGCATACGCCAGGGCCTCCGCGGCGGCAAGCCTTGGCCCGTAGGGGAACCCGGGCTTGCAGCGCCCCGCCGGGCTGCATACAATACCCGTACACGCCCCCGTAGCTCAGGAGGACAGAGCGGCGGTTTCCTAAACCGCAGGTCAGAGGTTCGAATCCTCTCGGGGGCGTTTTTCTTGATTCCGGGTTGCAGGCATCGCCGCCTCCCTGCATACTGGAGGCCAGGCAGCCGGGGGATGCCTGAGGGGGAGGTGTCGCTATTGACGGACACCGGTCCCGGCTGTAAGATTACCCGGCTACACGGAGGCCTGTAGCTCAATTGGGAGAGCACCGGATTCCAAATCCGGCGGTTGGGGGTTCGAGTCCCTCCAGGCCTGCTTTTTTATCTATCGGGAGGAGATCCCAGGCTTTGAGGAGGATGCCCTGATGAGGATCGTGGTACACCTGGTTTGCACCGAATGCAAGCGGCGGAACTATTCCACCACCAAGAACCGGCAGAAGCGGGGCGTGAAACTGCAGTTGCGGAAGTATTGTCCCCACTGCCGTCGGCATACCGTGCATAAGGAGAGCAAGGCCTGATGGGTGCGCTGCGTCGGAAAATCCAGCAGGCCGTGACCTTCCTGCGGGAGGTTCGCGCAGAATTGAACCGGGTGACCTGGCCCACCAGGGAGGCGGTGATCGGCGGTACGGTGGCCGTCATCGTCCTCTCGCTGATCCTGGTGGTTTACATGGGGATCATCGATTTCATCGTGACCAAGTTGCTGGGACTCTTGATGGTGAGGTGATCGGCCATGGCCGAACAGGAAAAAGAGAAACCCCTGCAGGAGGAAGAGGCTCCAAGAAGGAAAAAGTGGTTCGTATTCTGGACCCTTTCCGGGCGGGAGGCCAAGGTCCGAAGGATCCTGGAGCGCCTGATCGAGGAAAAGGGGCTCCGGGATAAGGTGGGGCAGATCCTGATCCCCACCCAAACCATCCCCAAGGTACGCAAGGGGAAGCGGTACCTGGTGGACAAGCCCATTTTTCGGGGGTACATCCTGGTGGAGATGGAGCCCGATCCCGAGGTTCTGGAGGCCCTCACGGCCACCGGAGCCATGCGGGCCCTGATCGCCAAGGATACGATGATCACCTTAACCGATGAAGAGGTGCAGCGGATTCTGGAAACCGTGCGCCGTGAACAGGAGAAAAAGGAAAAGGAGGTGCCGTTCCTCAAGGGAGAACGGGTGAAGATCGTGGACGGTGCCTTCGCCGACTTCGTGGGGGAGGTGGAGGAGGTCTACCCGGAAAGGGGACAACTGAAGGTCCGGGTCAATATCTTTGGCCGCAGCACACCGGTCATCCTGAATTTCCTCCAGGTGGAGCGGCAATAAGAAAAGGAGGCCCCGGAGATGCCACCGAAGAAACCGAAGAAGGAAGTCACTGCTGTCATCAAACTCCAGATTCCGGCCGGACAGGCGACGGCCTCGCCGCCCGTGGGGCCTGCGTTGGGTCAGCACGGCGTGAACATCATGGAGTTTATCCGGGCGTTTAACGAGGCCACCAAGGATCAGGTGGGCCTGATCATCCCGGTCGTCATCACGGTTTACAAGGATCGTTCGTTCACCTTCGAGTTGAAGACCCCGCCGGCCTCGGTGCTCCTGAAACGGGCCGCGGGCCTGGCCAAGGGATCCGGAGAGCCCAATAAGGTCAAGGTCGGCAAGGTAACCCGCTCGCAGGTTCGGGAGATCGCCGAGTTGAAGCTGCGCGACCTGAATACCGACGACGTGGAAGCCGCCATGCGCATGATCGAAGGCACGGCCCGCAGCATGGGCATAGAAGTGGTGGAGGGTTAACGAGATGCCAAAGCACGGCAAACGCTATCGGATGCTCAAGGAAAAGGTGGATCGCACCCGGGCGTATCCGGTGGACGAAGCGGTTCGACTGGTCAAGGAACTGGCCTCGGCCAAGTTCGACGAAACCGTGGAGGCTTCGGTGAAGCTGGGCGTTGATCCCCGCAAGGCCGACCAGATGGTCCGCGGCGCCGTGACCCTGCCCCACGGCACCGGCAAAACCGTACGGGTGCTGGTGTTCACCCGGGGCGACGAGGAACAGGAGGCCCGGGAAGCCGGGGCCGATTACGTGGGCTTCAAGGACCTGATCGACAAGATCAAGCAGGGCTGGCTGGATTTCGATGTGGTGGTGGCCACCCCCGATGCCATGCCCGAGGTGGCCAAGCTGGGCCGGATCCTGGGGCCCCGGGGGCTGATGCCCTCCCCCAAGACCGGTACCGTCACCAAGAACGTGGGCCAGGTGGTACGGGAACTGAAGCGCGGTCGGATCGAGTTTAAGGTCGACAAGACCGGGAACCTGCACGTACCCATCGGCAAGGTCTCGTTCCCTCCGGAGCACCTGAAGGAAAACCTGCTGGCCTTCATCCAGGAGGTGCTGAACCTGCGTCCAGAAACCCAGAAGGGGACGTACATCGTCTCGGTTTACCTCTCCCCCACCATGGGGCCCAGCGTCAAGGTGGATGTCAACGACCTCTTGCGTGAAGTGGAAGCCCGGAGGATTTGACGATGCCCAGGCCAGAAAAGGTTCAACAGGTGGAAGAGATCAAACAGCTCCTGGAAGGGGCCCAGGCCGTGGTCCTGACCGATTTCACCGGCCTGAACGTGCAGGAGATGAACGAACTCCGGCACACCCTCAAGCGCCGGGGGGATGCGCTGCGGGTGGTCAAAAACACCCTGGCCCGCCTGGCCTTCCAGGAGAAGGGGTTTGAGGCGCTAAACGCCTATCTGGAAGGGCCCAACGCCGTGGTGGTGGCCCGCAAGGATGCCGTGGAAACCCTCAAAACCCTGTTTACCTTCAACAAAGAGGTGGGGAAGGGGGCCATCAAGGTGGGGGTGGTGGACGGACAGCTATACGAAACCAAAGACTTGGAACGCATTTCCAAGTTGCCGTCGCT
>WGAB01000192.1 GCA_015489295.1 Caldifarciminota bacterium | reverse complement strand
GGAATCTCGGTGATCACGATCTGCAGGTGGTTCTTCTTTTCCTCAATGTGGTACCGGGACCGCACCAGGATTTTGCCCCGGCCGGTGAGGTACGCGTCGCGGATCCCCCGGGTGCCCATGATGAGGCCGCCGGTGGGAAAGTCCGGGCCCTTGAGCACCGACAGGATCTCCTCGTCGTCTACCTCGGGGTCTTCCAGGAGCAGGATCAGGGCGTCCACCAGTTCCCGCAGGTTGTGGGGCGGGATGTTGGTGGCCATGCCCACGGCGATGCCAGCGGAGCCGTTGGCCAGAAGGTTGGGGAACCGGGCCGGCAGCACCACCGGTTCCTGGAGCCGACCGTCAAAGTTGGGCACGAAGTCCACCGTGTCCTCATCCAGGTTCTCCAGGAGTTCCATGGCCACCGGGGTCAGCCGGGCCTCGGTGTACCGGTAGGCCGCCGGAGGATCGCCGTCAATGCTGCCGAAGTTCCCCTGGCCGTCCACCAACGGATAGCGCAGGGAAAAGTCCTGGGCCATACGCACCAGGGCGTCGTACACCGGGCCGTCGCCGTGGGGGTGATACTTCCCGATCACCTCACCCACCACCGTCGCAGACTTGCGGTACGGTCGGCCGGGCACCAGCCCCAAGTTTCGCATGGCAAAGAGGATTCGCCGTTGTACCGGCTTCAGGCCATCGCGGACATCGGGCAGCGCCCGGCCCACGATGACGCTCATGGCGTAGTCAATGTACGAAATGCGGAGTTCTTCTTCTAACAGGGTCTCAATCTCGGGTGCCATTGTTTATCTTCGCAATGCCTTTTGCAGTTTTTGGTTCCAACGCACCAGTTGTTTCTGGATTTTGCCCCACAGAGTGGGCGGTGACTCCTTGACATGGCTGTAGGAGTACCGGTAATAGCGATAATACCGGTACCGGTAATACCCGTAATGGCGGGCCAGGTCTACGGCGTTCAGCACCACGCCCAGCACCCGGAGCCGGGCGTTCTCCAGGATCCGCTTGACCTCCTCCAGGAAGTCCCGCTCGGTTACGCCGGCGCGCACCACCAGGATCACGCCGTCGGCCAGTTTCCCCAGTTCCACACTGTCACTTACAGGCAGGAGCGGAGCCGAGTCCAGGATTACCAGGTCGTACTCCTGCTTGAGGGTTTCCAGAAGGTTCTGGAGCGCCTGGGAGGACAGAAGTTCGGCCGGGTTCGGAGGAATCGGGCCGCAGGGCAACAGGTAGAGGTTCGGGATGTCGGACACCTCGTACACCGCATCGCTCAAAGAAGCGCGACCGATGAGCACATCCGAGAGCCCGGGTTCCCGCTTCACTTTGAATACGCGATTCAACCGGGGATTGCGGAGGTCGGCGTCCACCAGCAGCACCCGCTGGCCACTCTGGGCCATGGCCACCGCGAGGTTTGTGGCCGTGGAGGTTTTTCCTTCCTTGGCCACACTGGAGGTCACCAGCAGCACCTTAAGGGGTTTCCCCAGGGCGGCGAATCGCACATTGGACCGCAGGGTGCGATACGCCTCGGCCACCGGCGACTTGGGGTCAAAGTGGGTCACCAGGGGCTGGGTTTCCTCATCCGGCAGTTCCATCCAGGGGATGACGCCGAGCACCGGCAGCCCCAGGAGTTTTTCCACCTCTTTGCTGGTCTTCACAGTGTTGTCCAGGTACTCCAGCACAAAGGCCCCGAGCACCCCGAGGAGCAACCCGATTACGGTCCACAGCAGCAGATCCTTTTTGGGTTTAGGCGAGATAGGCCCCCGAGGCGGCTGGGCATAGTCAATCACCTTGGCATCGCTGGTTTTGCTGGCCTCTGCGATCCGGGCCTCCTGCAAGCGGTCCAGCAGGGTGTTGTAGATTTCCCGGGTCACGGAAACGCGGCGCTGCAGTTCGGCCAGGCGAACCTCCTTGGCCGGGAACTTCCGCATCTGCTTCTCTGTTTCCTGGATCAGGCGGGTGAGGGCCTGGATCTTGCCGTCCAGCGCCTGTTTTCGGGCTTCGGCCTCCACGATGCCGGTGATCAGCATCTGGTACACCGGGTCTTCGGCCGAAGGGCCGTACTTCAGAGATGCGGCCAGGGCCCGTTCCAGTTCCCTCTCGGCTTCCTGGATGGCCCGGTCGATCGCCACGATCTTGGGGTGGGAGGGCCCGTACTCGCTGCTCAACTGGGCCCGCTGTACCTGCAGTTGGGTGATCCGCTGTTTCAACTGGGACACCAGGGGATTGGTGGAGATCTCGGGATTGGAGATGATGCGCTTGTATTCCTCGTAAAAGCCGCTCCCTTTGAGTTCCTCCAGATACTTCTGGGCCAGCATTTCGGCCTCGGCGCGATCCGCGACGGCCTTGGCCCGCTGGCTCTCCAGGCTGGCCAGCCGTGAGGAAATGGCTTCAGCGGCCGTTGAAAGGAGCAGGATGCCAGCTTCTTCTTTAAAGCGCTGAAGTTCGGCTTCGGCGCTATCCAACTCCTGTTCCAGCTTGGCCAATTGTTCCTCAATGAACTTGCGGGTGTGTCGTGCCTCTTCGCGCAGGCCGTAGAGCGTGTACTCAATGTACTCCGTGGCCAGGGCGTTGGCCCGGCGCGCGGCGGTTTTGGGATTGTTGCCCCGGGCTGTGATCTCCACCAGGTTGGTACGGCCCTTCTGGAGCACACTGACCTTCAAACCCACATCGGTGGGTTTCGCCACCACAAGGGACAGTTTGGCGTTGACCCCCTCCAGATCATCCACCAGGGGCTTGAGGGTGAAGGCGAAACCGCCCCACCGGATCGTGTCCCGGATCGTACCCCGGAACACCAGCGTGTCCCCCTCGGTGAACACGGCCACGGAATCGCCCTTCAGTTGCAGGGTGTATTCCCCATCCTTGACCACGGCCTCCGAATAGGCGGTGTCCATCTGGACATACCGGTTTTTCTCCAGCCAGAGGTTGCCCCCGATGCGCATGACCGCCCGCGTTTGTAAAGTGCGGGAGTACATCAGCGCGATTTCACTTTCCAGGGGATCGTAGATGTAGGGTTGACTGAAGGAAACCTGGGGCAACACCGGGATGCGGGTTTCGGTCAGCGACAGGCGGACCAGGGCATGGGCTTCATAAATTCGGGGTGAGAGCAACACCTTCAGCCCCCCGGCCACGACCCCTCCCAGCATAAAGGCCAGGATCAGTCGCCGATACCGAAACAGCACATCCAGGTAATCGGTAAATCGAACCTCTTCGCGCATAATCCCGTTTGCCCCCTTACAGTTTCATGACCTTTTGTTCGGCTCCCTGCACGCCCCGGGTGGCGTTTCGGGTGTCAAACACCAGGGGAGCATGCCGGACCACGGCTTCATAGTCAACGTTGGAGTGATGGGTGAGGATGACCGTGAGGTCGGCCCCCCGAAGCACCTCGGGGGTCAGGGGAACCGAACGGAACACCTGGTGGCCGATCCGTACCTCGGGGATATAGGGGTCGTGGTACTGCAGATCCACTCCCTTTTCCAGGAGCAGTTGCATAACATCCAGGGCCGGCGATTCCCGGAGATCGTTGACATCCGGCTTATAGGCCACGCCCAGCACCAGGATCCGGGAGCCCTTCAGGGGCTTGGCCTGCTCGTTGAGCACATCCTGGATCCGGGTGACCACATACCGGGGCATGAAGGTGTTGATCTCCGAGGCCAGTTCAATGAACCGGGCGTTGTAGTTCAGGGTTTTGAGTTTCCAGGCCAGGTAATGGGGGTCAATGGGAATGCAGTGGCCCCCGATGCCCGGCCCCGGGTAAAACTTCATGAAGCCGAAGGGCTTGGTGCCGGCGGCCTCAATCACTTCCCAGATGTCAATCTGCAGGATGTTGGCCGCAATGGCCATTTCGTTGACCAGAGCGATGTTCACGCTGCGGAAGGTGTTCTCCAGGAGTTTGGACATCTCGGCCACCTTGGCCGAGGAAACCGGCACCACCCGTTCAATCACCTGCTCGTACAATCGGGTGGCGACCTCCGTGGAATCCGGATCCACGCCGCCCACCACCTTGGGGGTGTTGCGCAGGGCGTAGACGCTGTCGCCGGGGTTGATGCGCTCCGGCGAAAAGGCCAGGAAGAAGTCCCGGCCGCAGATCAGCCCGCTTTGTTCCAGTGCGGGTTTCACCAGTTCGTCGGTGGTGCCGGGATAGGTGGTGCTTTCCAGAACCACCACCTGGCCGGGCCGGAGGATCTTCTGGATTTCCCGCACGGCCGCCATCACATAGCTGATGTCCGGGTCTCGGGTTTTGGAGAGGGGTGTGGGCACCGTAATCAGGATGGCATCGGCCTGTTCCAGGGCCCGATAGTCGGTAGTGGGATGGAACCGGCCGCTCTTTTGCAGGTGCTGCACCTCCTCGTCGCTGAGGTCGGTGATATAACTCCGGCCCTCCTTAAGGGCTTGCACCTTGCGGGCGTCCACATCCACCCCCACCACGCGGAAACCTGCGTCGTGGAACCCCTGGACCAGCGGGAGCCCCACATAGCCCAGGCCCACCACGCCGACCACGGCGCTCCGGTTTTCAATGCGCTGCAGCAGTTGCTCCTTGGGCGACATGCCTATCTCCTTCCGAAGGTCAGGTACACGCTCCAGGCCAGGCTGGCCAGGGCCACCAGGGTCTGGAAGTTGGTGATCCGGAAGATGAAACTCTTTTGCGGAATAAAGAGCACATCCCCGGAGCGGAGCTCCAGATCCGGCTGCTTGCCCCGCAGGATTTGCTCCAGGTTCACCTTTTGCAGGTGCTGGTCCCGACGCAGGGTGGTTCCCTTGAGGTTCGCGTACACATTGGGGCCTCCGGCGAGGGCCAGGGCTTCCACCACTCCTGCACCCACCGGCAGAAAGTAGCGGCCCGGCTTTTTGACATCGCCGAAGACATACACCACCCGCAGGGGCAGCACATCAATGGCCGGATCCGTGAAGTATTGGGCGTACAGTTGATTCAGGGTATCGCGCCAGGCCTTTACCGACATGGGCGCGACCTTGATCTCGCCCAGATAGGGCAGGGACACCGTGGAATCCGGCCGGATCCAGAGGGTGTCCTGGAATTCGGTGTGCACCAGGCTCCGGATCCAGAGGGCGTCCCGGGGCCCGATGAGGTTCCCCTGGGGGGCCGAGGCCGTGGCCAGCAGGCTCAGCAACAGTCCGATCAAGATTCACCCTCCCACTGCTCCAGGAGATGGGCCATACGTTCCAGCATGTAGATCCGGGCCCTGCGGAACCGGTCTTCCAGGGTGTTCTGCACCCGGAACCCCCGGGCCGGGTCTTCCACGACGATGCCCTGTTCCAGCGAAGGATCGGCCTGAAAGCGTACCCGCAACCCCTGGGCCGTGTCCTTCAAGGCCCGTTCCAGGGGTGCTGCGGCTCCTGCGGGCACCCGTACGATCACTTCGCCTTCGGCCTCCTTCAAATAGGGCACCAGTTCCTGGAACCAGCGCACCAGGGTTTGCTGCCAGTCTGCTTCGGTCAGTTGGCTCAGCCGTTGCCGTACGCGTTCCTCAATGGCCCGAATCACCTCGTACTTGGCGGCCAGCACCCCTTCCCGGGC
>WGAB01000191.1 GCA_015489295.1 Caldifarciminota bacterium | reverse complement strand
TTGGGCGGCTCGTACCCGTATTTCCGGGGCCGGGGCGGAAAGGCCTTGCCGCCGCCCACGAAGATCGGCGCGTACCGGTCGCCGTGGCGCGCCCGGCCCAGCCCCTTCTGGGGCCAGATCTTGCGGCCCGAGCCCTTGACTTCGCCCCGGGTTTTGGCCTTATGGGTTCCCAGCCGCCGGTTCAAAAGGTAGGCGCGCACCACCTCCCAGAGCACATGGCGTTTGGGGGTGACCCCAAACACGCTCTGGGGGAGTTCCACCTCGCCCACCGGCTGCCCTTCTTTGGAATACAGCGGAGCCTTCATGTTCACCTCGCCTTCACCATGAGAACGCGTCCGTTCGGACCCGGCACACTGCCCTTCACCACCAGCAGGTTCTTCTCCGGAATCACCTTGAACACCTTGAGGTTCTTCACGGTCACCCGTCGCATGCCCATATGCCCGGGCATCTTCTTGCCCTTGTGGACCCGTCCCGGAAAGGTACTCTGGCCGATGGACCCCGGACGCCGATGGAACTTGGAGCCGTGGCTCATCGGGCCGCCGCTAAAGCCCCAGCGCTTCATCACGCCCTGGAACCCGCGGCCCTTGGAGTACCCGGTGACATCCACCCGGTCCACACCCTTGAACACTTCTACGGTGAGCACCTGGCCGGGCTGGTACTCCTCGGGGTTGTCCACCCGGAACTCCCGGATCACCCGGGCGGGATAGGTCTTACGGCCCTCGCCCAGCACCTTCACCAGCTCCCCCAGGAGGGGCCGGCTGAGTTTGCGCTGGGGCACCTCACCGTAGCCCACCCGGATGGCGGCATAGCCGTCCTTTTCCGGGGTCCGGACCCCCAGAACGGTGCACGGCCCCACCTCCAGGATGGTCACCGGCGTCATGTTGCCCCGTTCGTCGGGCAACTGGGTCATGCCAACCTTGCGTCCCAGTAGGCCGATCATAGCACCTTGATCTCCACTTCCACGCCCGGAGGCAGTTCCAGCCGCGAGAGCTTGTCGATGGTTTCCTGTTGCGGGTTCACGATCTCCAGCAGCCGCTTGTGGATCTTGAGTTCGAACTGCTCCTGAGACTTCTTATGCACGTGGGGCGACCGGATCACGGAGAACAGGGTCCGCTTCGTGGGCAGAGGGATGGGGCCAGAAACCTTTGCCCCCGTCCTCCGGGCGGTCAGCGCGATCTTCTTGGCCGACCGGTCCAGGAGATGGGGGTCAAAGGACTTCAGTTTGATCCGGATTCTGGCCTCCAACTCAGTCCTCCACGTCGGTCACAACGCCGGCGCCCACCGTCCGGCCACCCTCACGGATGGCGAACCGCAGCTCCTTTTCGATGGCCACAGGGTAAATAAGTTCCACTTCCAGGTTCACGTGGTCGCCCGGCATCACCATCTCCCGGTCGGGCGGGAGCTTGATGGTGCCGGTGACGTCCGTGGTCCGGAAGTAGAACTGCGGCCGATACCCGCTGAAGAAGGGCGTATGCCGACCGCCTTCCTCGGGCTTCAGCACGTACACCTGGGCCTTGAACTTCTTGTGGGGCTTGATGCTTCCGGGGGCAGCCACCACCATGCCGCGCTCCACCTCTTCCTTCTTGACGCCGCGCAGCAGGAGACCCACGTTGTCGCCCGGCAGGGCCTCGTCCAGGATCTTGCGGAACATCTCGATGGAGGTGACCACGGTGCGGATGGGCTTGTCCCGGAAGCCCACGATTTCCACTTCCTCGCCCGGGGTCAGACGACCGCGCTCCACACGACCGGTCACCACGGTGCCCCGGCCGGTAATGGAGAACACGTCCTCAATGGCCATGAGGAAGGGCTTGTCCACTTCCCGCTTGGGCTCGGGAATGTAGTTGTCCATGGCATCCAGGAGCTCCTGGATGGGCTTGTACCATTCGCAGTTGGGGTCATCGCCGCATTCCAGGGCCTTGAGGGCCGAGCCCTTGATCACGGGAACCTCGTCGCCCGGGAACTCGTACTCGTTCAGGAGGTCGCGCACTTCCATCTCCACGAGTTCCAGGAGCTCGGGGTCGTCCATCATGTCCACCTTGTTGATGAACACCACGATGTACGGTACGTTCACCTGGCGCGCCAGGAGCACGTGCTCACGGGTCTGGGGCATCACCGAGTCGGGTGCCGCCACCACCAGGATCGCCCCGTCCATCTGGGCGGCGCCGGTAATCATGTTCTTCACGTAGTCGGCGTGGCCCGGACAGTCGATATGGGCGTAGTGGCGCTTTTCGGTTTCGTACTCGATGTGGGCCAGCTGGATCG
>WGAB01000190.1 GCA_015489295.1 Caldifarciminota bacterium | reverse complement strand
GTGCAGGTCGGATCGCTGCTGCAGAAAGGCCTGGAGCTCCTCTTCCAGTTCGTCGCGGTGCTTTTCCAGGGCTGCCTGCTGCTCGGCATCCCGGGCCACGATTTCCACCCGCCGATCGGACCACCGCAGTTCGGCACCGGCCAGGAGGTCTGCCAGCACCGGTGCCGTTTTCTGCAGATGCCGCAGGAACGCCTCCGGAGTAGGGGGTTCAACCGGGGGAACGGGTGCTGGGGGTGTTGCCGAAGCTTCCGACGATGCTGGCGGGGCTGTTTGCCCCTGCTGAAAGGCGGTGACCCCGGCTGCCTGGAGCAGGGCCTGGATTTCCAGCTGGCGCGGCAGGTAGCACAACCGGGCCAGGTGGTAATCCACCCATACCCGGGGAAAGGTGGAGTACTTCACGGCCTCCTCGAGTTCCTGGGTGGCCCGGAGCCAGGCCAGGAGATCGGGAAGGGCCAGGGCTTTGGCAAACTCCGAAAAGGCATTGGTTTCCACGCCCGCGCGGGCCCTCAAGAGCCGGCGGAGCACCTCCTGGAACCCCCGGGTGAACTCCTGGGGACTCACACCCCGGCCAAACAGGCGGTCGACGGTTTCCAGAACGCCCCTGACGTTGCGGCTCTGGACGTGCCGCAGGAGGTCCAGGTAATCCTCGTCGCGGACCGTGCCCAGGAGCTGGAGCACGTGCTCTTCCTCCACCGGGCCGTTGGCAAACACCCAAACCTGCTCCAGGAGCGCGATGGCATCCCGCATGCTGCCGTAGGCAAAACGGGCCACACGCTCCAGGGCTTTGGGGGAAATCGGGATGCCCTCGGCCTCGGCAATGGCCCGGAGCCGCCCTTCAATGTCCCGTTCGGTTAGGGGCCGGAAGTCAAAGCGCTGGGTCCGCGATAACACGGTTTCCGGCACCCGCTGGGGCTCGGTGGTGGCGAAGATGAACACGGCGTGAGGCGGCGGCTCCTCCAGGGTCTTCAGCAGGGCGTTGAAGGCCTCGGTGGTAAGCATGTGCACCTCATCGATGATGTACACGCGATAGCGGCCGCGGGTGGGCATCAGGCGGATGTTTTCGCGAAGCTCGCGAATCTGGTCGATGCCCCGGTTGGAGGCGCCGTCGATCTCGATGACGTCCAGGGAGCGGCCCAGGTCGATTTCCCGGCACACCGTGCACTCGTTGCAGGGCTCCGGCGTGATGCCCTTTTCGCAGTTCAGGCCCTTGGCCAGGATCCGGGCCGATGTGGTTTTTCCCACCCCCCGGGGTCCGGCAAAAAGGTAAGCCGGCGCGATCCGCTTTTCTTTCAGGGCATTGTAAAGCGTTCGGGTGACATGCTCCTGACCGGTGATGTCGGCGAAACGCTTGGGACGGTACTTTACCGGAAGGTTCATCAGGGCCTAATTATACGGGGCCACGGCGAAAGCGGCGGGCGTCGCGTCGGTTCGGTCGACCCTTAAGGACGCCGAAGTGCTTGCCTTGAGCCCGTTTTGGCGAACCTTTATCCTTGGCAATACCCAAAAACCACGGAGGGTTCACGCGATGAAGGTCTACAAGAACTACATCGGAGGCGAGTGGGTGGAGGCCTCCACCGGCGAAACCTTTGAGAATCGAAATCCGGCCAACTGGGACGAGGTGGTGGGGGTCTTCCAGAAGTCCGGCAAGGAGGATGTCTACCGCGCGGTGGAAGCCGCCAAAAAGATGTATCCCCACTGGAAGCGGGTGCCGGCGCCCAAGCGGGCCGAGATCCTGCGTCGGGCCACCGAGATCCTGGTGGAACGCAAGGAGGAACTCGCCCGGCTCATGACCCGCGAGATGGGCAAGATCCTGCCCGAAACCCGGGGGGATGTGCAGGAGGCCATTGATACCGGCTTTTACGCCTTCGGCGAGGGGCGCCGCCTGTTCTCCTTCAATACCCCCTCGGAGCTGCCCAACAAGTTCGCGCTCACCTTCCGGCGGCCCATCGGCGTCGTCGGCGCCATCACCCCCTGGAACTTCCCCATGGCCATCCCCTCCTGGAAGATCTTTCCCGCCCTTCTCGCCGGCAACACCATGGTGATCAAGCCGGCCTCCGACACCCCTGCCTCCTCGGCCGAACTCGTGAAGGCCCTGGAGGAAGCCGGGCTGCCCGGCGGCGTGCTGAACTATGTCACCGGCCCCGGCAGCATCGTGGGCGAGGCACTCCTGGAAAACCCGGATGTGCGGGTGATCACCTTTACCGGCTCCTCGGAGGTGGGCTCCCGGATCGCCGAGGTCGCAGGCAAGCACCTGAAAAAGGTGTCGCTGGAGCTCGGTGGCAAGAACCCCCAGATCGTGATGCCCTCGGCCGATCTGGAACTGGCCCTGGACGGCGTCGTGTGGGGCGCCTTCGGCACCACCGGCCAGCGGTGCACCGCCACCTCCCGCCTGATCCTGCACGAGGACATCTACGACCGGTTCATCGAGATGCTGGTGGAACGGGTGAAGAACCTCAAGGTGGGGGATCCGCTGGACGAATCCACCGACATGGGGCCGGTGATCAACGAGAAGCAGCGGCAAACGATCCACCGCTATGTAGAAATCGGCAAGAAGGAAGGCGCCCGGCTCCTCATTGGCGGCCATCCGCTTACCGGTGAACCCTACGACAAGGGCTGGTTCTACGCGCCCACCATCTTCGTGGATGTGGAGCCCCACATGACCATCGCCCAGGAGGAGATCTTCGGCCCGGTGCTGGCGGTCTTCAAGGTCAAGAGCCTGGAAGAGGCCTTTGAGGTGGCCAACAATGTGCAGTACGGGCTGTCGTCGTCCATTTACACGCGGGACCTCCTGGAGGCGATGAAGGCGATTGAGGAACTGGAGGCGGGCATCACCTACATCAACGCGCCTACCATCGGTGCCGAAACCCATCTGCCCTTCGGCGGCATCAAGAAGACCGGCAACGGCCACCGGGAAGGCGGCTGGACTGTGTACGAGATCTTCACCGAGTGGAAAACCGTGTACATCGACTTCTCCGGTACGCTGCAGCGGGCCCAGATTGACACCTGGGAAGAGTAGTCGTTTCGTTGCAGAGGATTCGCCCGGCCGGCGGCCGCAGGCCGCCGGCCGGGCTGTATGTTTAAGGGCATGATTCCGCTGTTGGTCACCCTCACCTTGCTTTTGCCGGCATCCCCTCCTGTTGCCCTTCCCTCCGTGCAGCAGGTTTGGCTCAACCCCGACCTCGTGTCGCGCATGGTGCGCACCTCCCGGTACCTCGTCCTCGGAACCTCGGGCGGGGTGCTGTTCCTGGACCCCCAGAGCCTCCAGGAGGTGTTCCGGGTGCCCGAGGTATCGGGCGAGGAACTGCCGTACCCCGTGGTCGTGGATCTCGCGGCCGTGGGCGATACCCTGTGGGCGGCCCTCTGGAAACACGGCGTGGCCGTAGGAACCCCGGCTGCGGAAACCTACACCTTCCAGTCCTATGCCGACAATCCGTCCTTCTTTCCGGCCCTGAAGTCCGTGCGGCACCTGGCGGTGGCCGATTCCTTTCTCGTGGAGATCACCGATACCCTGCTGGCCGTGTTCCACACCCGGCATACCGCCCGGCCGGAGGACGACGAACTGGTTTTTTACCGGTTTGCGGGCGTTTCGCCCTTTGATGGAACCTCCGAATTCCTGAGCCTGGCCGCCTCGTCCGACAGCCTGTATGTGGGCACGGACCACGGCCTCTATGTGGCCCCCTGGGAGGCCCTGGCGGCCGACTCCCTGTGGCACCTGCGGTATCCCACCGACACCGTATTTGCGGTGGCCTGGCAGGCGGGTCGGCTCGCCGTCGGCACCGGGCGGGGCGCCGGGTACCGGGATACGTTGTATGCCCAGGGTTTGCCCATAGGCATGGTGGCGTTTACCGGCGACACCCTGTACCTGGATCCCAAACGTCCGGCGGCCGATGCCCGGCCCCGGCGCCTGTTGCCCTCGGGC
>WGAB01000189.1 GCA_015489295.1 Caldifarciminota bacterium | reverse complement strand
AGCGCCCGGTGGCCCTCTTCCACCGTGACCCCCATCATCCGGGCCAGTTCCTGCAGGCCCCGCCGCTTGTGGGTCCGAAAGAGGTAGCGCCCCAGGAAAAAGGTGTCCAGCGTGTAGTTGAGGCGCGGGGGCAGGCCGGCGCGCCGCAGTTCCCGATTTAAAAAGGAAAGGTCCAGGTTGGTGATGCTATGGCCCACCAGCACGGTGTTGCGGGTCATCGCCGCCACACGGGGCGCAATGTCCTGGAAAGTGGGGGCGTTTTGCACCATGGCCTCGGTGATGCCATGGACCCGGGTGGAGGCCTGGGGAATGGGCACTCCCGGGTTTAGCAGGGTGGCAAACACCTCCTGCTTCTGGCCCGGACGGTACCGGATCAGGGCGATTTCCAGAATGCCGTCCCGATGGAAGGTGGTGCCGGTGGTTTCCAGGTCCACCGCCACATAGGTGATCTCCTCCAGGGGAGTAGCCGGGTCCAGGTAGTCCCTAAGCCATTCCCCGGAGTCGCTGAAAGAACTCATGGAGCAATCCCTTCGCTTCCTCCGCCCCCGGTCCCCGGCGAACCAGCAACGGGCGGCCGGTCCAGGAGAACTCATGCACCCGCTGGCGGCTCACCAGAAACCCCATCTGAGGGTCTTCGGTGGCAAACACCACTTCCCGGAGCCGGCTCAAAAGAATCGCGCCCGTGCACATCATGCAGGGTTCCAGGGTCACATACAGGGTGCAGTCCTCCAGGCGCCAGGAGCGCAGGAACCGGGCGGCCGCGGTGATCGCCAGGATCTCGGCGTGGGCCGTGGGGTCCTGGAGCCGTTCCACCTGGTTATGGCCCCGGCCCACAATGCGGCCGTTGCACACCACCACCGCGCCGACGGGAACCTCGCCTTCCTCCTGGGCCTTACGGGCTTCCTGAAGGGCCACCCCCATGAAGTACCGGTCCGGGTCCATGCAGAAATGAAAGAAACGCGCCCGGGAGGACTCGAACCCCCAACCTTCTGGTCCGTAGCCAGACGCTCTATCCAATTGAGCTACGGGCGCGTGGGAGGGTTTTATATATACGGCTGTGGGCCTGAGGGGTCAAGGGGTGGAGGCCTGGAAACCCTTGACAGCGTGCCCGGCGGGCGGTATAAATAGTTGGAGTTCCGCCACAACCCAATCCAAAAAGGAGGTGTTGTATGTGGCGTAAGGTATTGCCTGTATTGGTGGTGGCAGGGTTCCTATGGGCGGAAAAGCCCGTAGATAAGAGCCACCTGCTCCCGTCTCACCTGCTCCTCTCCCAGCCGAAGGTCCACAACGTGGTCCAGTTCACCCGCAAGCGGCCTACCCGTTCGGCTCCGATTTACCTGGAACCCCGGTCGACCCTGGCCTCCTGGGACTTTGAAACCGGTGCCCAGGGCTGGACGGCGACCGACGGCAACGGCGATGGCACCACCTGGACGGTGGGGACCACAGGAGATCTCTATGGCAATACTCCTCCCAGTTACGGAACGCAGTATGCCTACTATTCCGACGACGATGCGGGGAGTGGTGCCGGTGCCGGCGATGAAGTCTGGACCTCCCCTTCCACCAGCCTGAGCGGTGTCACGAACCTGATCCTTAACTTCGGTTGGGGCACAAACTTCATCTCTTCTTCGGAAACCCTCGCCTGCTACGTTGTATTCAACACGGCGTCTACTCCGGACACCCACATGGTGTGGGTTCGGACTGGGGCAGACGGAGACGGGAACGGCAACGAGTCCATCGATCTGACATCCTATCTCCCCAAGAACGACATCGTGGTGTTTTTCCGCTATGTGGACCCGAACGATGGCTGGTACTGGGCCGTGGCGGTGGATAACGTGGCGCTGACCACTACCCCGCCGAATGTCTACGATGAAAGCATCACCGGCGTGAGCCACACCCCCACCATCGTCAGCAACGCCGCCTGGGTGGACACCGTGTTCCTCCGGAACGAAGGCAACCAGGACAACACCTTTGACCTCTTCTACGTGATTCGGGACACTCTGGGCCAAACGGTGGACAGCCTCACCATTACCAACTTCACCCACAACTACAACCCTACCGATAGCACCTCCTATGCCGTCTTCAGCATCAGCGGCCTGGCCGAAGGCTTCTACACCATTGACATCTGGCACAACCTGGCCAACGATGCCAACACCTCCAACGACACCTTCAAGACCTATGTGCTGGCCCTGGACAACTACAACTACAACGGTCAAACCCAGGTTCTGCTGTGCGACCTGGATCCTGCCCTCTTTAACACCAGCACCACGGGTGGCGGCTACGCCGGCCAGTCCGGTGTGCACCTGGCCCTCACCCTGGACAACCTGGGCTATGTGGTGAACTGGGTGTGGGGCGCGATTCCCTCCTTCACCCCGTACAGCATGGTGATGATCACCCACGGCATCTATCCCACTCTGTGGGGCCTGCCCTCTGCCCTGGTAACCCAGATGCAGAACTACCTGCAGGGCGGCGGCAAGGCCTATGCTGAGGGCGGTGACATCTGGGGCTACTCCGGCGTCTGGGAGAACGGCAGCACCGACCAGACCGCCTGGGACAATCTCTTCGGCATCGCCTCGGCCAATGATGGCGACAGTGACCTGGACACCATTTACGGCCACCCGTCTTCCCTGGTGCCCTATGTGGACGGTAAGAAATGGTCCAATGACGGCGAGAATAACTGGATGGACCAGTTGACCCTGCTGACCTCTTACAACGGCACCCTGGAGGGCTTCCTGCAGAACGACTCGGTGGGCTACATCTGCGGTGTGGCCTACGAGAACACCGATTACAACTACTACACCGTGGCCACCGACTTCGAGCTGGCCTTTGCCAACCTGGCCACGCGGGGTGACAACAACCTCCTCTTCAACATCGTTAAAGACGGTTTGAAGGAGGATCCCGTGGCCGTGGCCGAGACCCCGGTAACCGAACCTGTGCAGGCTGCCCTTCGAGTCACCGGCCTTGCCCGTGACTGGGCTCGCCTCGAGTTCTCCCTGCCCACGGCGGGTGAGGTAAGTGTGGACCTCTACAACCTGGCCGGGCAGAAGGTGCGCACGCTGGCGAAGGGAACCTACAGCGCCGGCACCCACACCCTGGAAGCCCATCTGAACGACGTGGCTTCCGGTGTGTACTTCGTGGTGCTGCACGGTCAGAACCTGACCCTGAGCCAGCGGCTCGTGCTCGTCCGGTAAAGCCGTCCCTTTGGGAAACTCTGTGGGGCCGCGCCGATGGCGCGGCCCCACATCTTTTTGCCTAACTTGACACCCCTTAGAAACCTTGCCATAATTGGAGCGGCCTTTTCCAAACCATAGGAGGTGTGGTATGGCAAAACGCGTAGGTGTGGTGCTGCTTGCCGTGGCCTTCGCCTGGGCAGGCACCGCAAAGAATCTGCCCATCAAAGGGGCAGAACCCCTGAACACCTCGCACCAGGCCCATCTTATGGGTACTGGCGGCCCCGACGGTTATGGCTACGTCTGGATTGATTCCAACGAACCCGGCTGGACCCCGCCTTCTTACATAGATCCTCCGGCCAGCGACAGCATCGCCGCCCTGGGTGACGACGACTATGTGGAGGTTCCCCTGCCCTTCGCTTTCAACTTTTACGGCAACTCCTACACCAGCATCTTCATCTGTTCCAACGGCTTCGCCGCCTTCGGCAACGGATATTCCAACTATTCCAACAGCTCCATCCCCTCCACCTCCACCCCGAACAATGCCCTGTACGTGTTCTGGGACGACATGAGCCCCAACAACGGCGGCCACATCGACACGGCCACCTACACCATCGGTGGAGCAAAGGTGTTCGTGATCGAGTGGGACAGCGTGCCCCACTACTCCAGCACCGGTGCCTATACCTTTGAAATTCAGCTCTACGAGGCCGGCGACTCCATGGCCTTTCTGTACAGCTCCGTCGTGGGGTATTCCTCCTGGTACGACTCTGCAGGCTCGGCCACCATCGGTATCGAGAACGCCGACGGAACGACGGGTCTCCAGTATTCCTACAACACCAAAAGTGTAGGTGACGGCGATGCTATTCTCTTCTACAAGGCTCCGCCGGCCAGCCACGATGTGGGTGCCGTGGCCGTGCTCTCCCCCACCGGCAGTATCCCCATCGGTACCTCGGTCACGCCCTCCGCATCGGTCAGCAACTTCGGCTCCTACACCGAAACCTTTGATGTGGTGTTTGACATCATCGATCCCTCGGTAACCCCGCACGACACCCTGTACGAAGACATCCAGACCGTGTCCAATCTGGCGCCCGGTGATACCGTTGTGGTGACCTTCACCCCCTGGGTTGCTTCCGGCAACGTTGGTGATGCGTACCAGGTGGTGGCCCGCACCCTGCTGTCCGGCGACGGCCTCCCGGCCAACGATGCGGCCACCGACCAGATTTCCCTCTACAACACTTCGGGCTCCGATAGCTACGGCTGGCAATGGGCAGACTCCCAGGATCCCTCCGGACCCACCTACAACTGGCTGGACATCTGGGGCAACACCGCCGGTGCCGACAGCGTGGACACCCTGGCCCTGGGCGACGACGGCGAGGCCGTAATCCACTTCTACAACGCCATGCAGATCTACGGCCGGGCCGTGGACAGCGTGTGGGTGGGTTCCAACGGCGCCATTGACTTCACCAACAACCAGGTCAACTTCAGCAACGCAGCCCTTCCGACCACAAGTCAGGGCAAGTTCTTCGCTGTGTTCTGGGATGACCTGCGGTGCGCCAACAGCGTCTCGGGCAACAACCCGAACGGCGACAGCCTGATCTATGTGGGTTACTTTGCCGACTCCCTTACCGTGATTGAATGGCACAACGTGCCGCGGCTTGGTTCGGGCCGGAACTTCCTGTTTGAGCTTCTGATCTACACCCCTCGCGGCGGCACCAACCGCTTCGTGTACCAGTACAAGAACATGAGCGCCTATGACCCGGCCAGCGACAACGCCACCATCGGCATCCAGGATTCTGGTGCCACCACCGCCAACGGCCGCTACATCCTGTACACCTACGACGAGAACCCGGTGATTCCAAACTGGGCCGAGCGGGGCGGTCATGCCATCCAGTTCGTGAACCCTGAGCCCGTGCTCGTGGCCGAGGGCAGCCAGAACCGTCCGGCACCCGGCCTCTGGGTGAACGGCCTCTCCCGGAACACCGCCAGCCTGCGGTTCAGCCTGCCTGCGGCCGGTAAGGTGAGCGTGGACCTCTACGATATCACGGGCCGGAAGGTACGCACGCTGGCCCAGGGGTCCTACACCGCTGGCATCCACACCCTGGAGGCCCACCTGAACACGGTGCCCTCTGGCGTGTACTTCGTGGTGCTCAAGGCCCCGAACCTGACCCTGAGCCGCCGGCTCGTGCTGGTCCGGTAACCCAGCAAGATCCCCTTGCTCTTTGCCGGGGCCGCGCCGATGGCGCGGCCCCGGCCGTTTCGAACCATTGCGAAATCCGGGAGTGTTGTGTACAATAAAAGGCCCGTGGGCGGTTAGTTCAGCTGGTGAGAACGCTGGTTTCACATACCAGAGGTCGGAGGTTCGAGTCCTCCACCGCCCACCATTTTTTATGCCCTTCCTGCGGTTCCGCTTCT
>WGAB01000188.1 GCA_015489295.1 Caldifarciminota bacterium | reverse complement strand
GGTACCGGCCTACACCCGCTGGAGCGCACCGGTCATCGCCGGCCATCCCTCGCCCTTCTGGCCCGTGATTCCGCTGATCATCGCCTGCGGCTCCCTTTCCGGATTCCACAGCCTGGTGGCCTCGGGCACCACCTCCAAGCAACTGGCCCGGGAGAGCCACGGGCTTTTTGTGGGCTTCGGCGGGATGCTCACCGAGGGGTTTCTTTCCACCACGGTGATCGCCGTAGTGGGCGCCTTCGGGGTGACGGTGCTCCAGGCCAAGGGCCTCCTCGGTGGGGGCGACTTCGCCCGGGCCTACGGCAAGGCCCTGGGTGAGATCGGCGGCCCGGTGGGCATGTTCGCCCATAGCTACGCCGAGGCCGTGGCCCGGGTGGTGCCGACCATTTCCAAGAAACTCGTGGTGGTGTTCGCCTCGCTGTGGGTGTCGGCCTTCGCCCTGACTACCCTGGATACCACCGCCCGGCTCGCCCGGTTCACCCTGATCGAACTCCTGGAACCCCTGCGCCGGCAAGGCGAAGCCCATCCCCTGACCTTCCTGGAGAACAAGTGGACGGCCTCCTTTGTGGTGTCGCTGGCCGGCCTGTTCCTGGCCTTCGGCGCCCTGTGGAAGGTGCTCTGGCCCTCCTTCGGCGGGGCCAACCAGTTGCTGGCCTCCATTGCGCTCTTTACCGTGTCGGCCTGGGTGCTCAAGGAACTTCGGCACGCCGGCCTGCTGTACCGGCTGGCCGTGCTCCTGCCCGCCCTGTTCCTCTGGGTCACCATCACGGCGGCCCTTCTGTGGTACCTGGCCGTGCCCCTGCGGGCGTTGCTCCAGACCCACCCGGCCCAGGCCGTGCTGCTGATGGGCATCGTGCTCGTGGAACTGTTCCTGAACCTGCTCCTTCTGGCCGACGGCCTCCGCTCGGTGCGCCGGCCCCTGCCCGAGCCCCTGTCGCAATGACCGTCCTGGGCATCCTGCTGGCGCTCCTCGTGGGCCAAACGGCCCAGGAGTACCAGCAACGGCTCCGGGAACTGGAGCAAAAACTCCAGAAAACGCGCCAGGAACTGAAAAACCTCAGCCGCCGCGAGCGGGACACCCGGCGGCAGCTGGACCTCCTCAACAAGGAAATCGGCACCCTGGAGTCCATCCTGCAGGTGCTGGAGCGCCAGGAGGCGGCGGCCCGCCGGCGGCTCCGCGAGGTGGAACGCCGCTTGAGCCAGGGGCAGCAGCGCCTCGGCGAATGGTACGGGCTGTACAAGAACCTTGTGGCCCGGGGCGCGGTGCAGGCCCTGGTGGACACGGGCCCGGCCTATGAGCGTGCCACCCAGGAGAACCTGCTGCGCTATTCCGCCGAGGTGGTGGACTTTTACCGGGGCGAACTGCACACGCTGAAAACCCTGAAGCGTCGGCGGGAACAGGTGATCCGGGACCTCAAGGAACTCCAGGCCCAGTACCAGGAGCGCAAGCGCGAACTGGAACGGTCCAAGGCCCGGCGCCAGCGACTCCTGGTTTCCCTTCGGAAAAAGAAGGCGGCCAAGCGACGGGAGGAACAGGAACTCCTCCGCACCCGGCAAAAGCTGGAGGAGATGCTCCGGCAACTGGCCCAAAGGCAGCAACAACGCCGCCGGCAACAGCGCCTGCCCACCCGACGGGTTCGGAAGGGCGACCTGATCTGGCCGGCCCGGGGCCGGATCCTGGCCCGGTTCGGCACGGAACGGGAACCCAAATACGGCACCAAAACCCGGAACAACGGCATTGACCTGCTGCTGGCGCCCGGCGCCGAGGTGCGGGCCGCCGCCGACGGCGTCGTGGTGTTCGCCGGGCCCTTCATGGCCTACGGCAACACCGTGATCCTTGACCACGGCGGCGACATGACCGTGTACGCCTATCTCGGCACCCTTCGGGTGCAGGTGAACCAGCAGGTGCGCCAGGGCCAGGTCATCGGCCTCATGCCCCGGGAGGGCAGCCCCATCCTTCACTTTGAACTGCGAAAGGGCGGCCGGGCCGTGGACCCCCTGAAGTACCTGCCCTGAGGCCAATCCGTATAATTTCCGCGTGTCCGGCGGCTCCGAACCCCTGTACTGGCTGGCCCTGCTGCGGCTCCGCGGCATGGACCCCAAAAGGTTTCATCAACTCCTCGCCCTGGCATCTCCTGAGGAACTCCTCAAAGGCCACCCCGACCTGCTGGCCCGGGTGTTCCGGAAACCTCCGGGCCGGGAGGAGATCCAGGAGGCGCTCCGCCAGGCGGAACAGGACCTCCGCCGGGCCGAGCAGCGGGGCACCCACATCCTGCTCCACGGCCATGCCGGCTACCCGCCCCAGCTGGCCCCGCTGGAGGCGGCCCCGCCCGTGCTCTTCGTGGAGGGCGACCCCGGAGTGCTCGCCGAACTGGCCATCGGCATCGTAGGCTCGCGCAGGGCCACGGCCTACGGCAAGCGCATGGCCTTCAAACTGGCCCACGACCTGGCTGCGGCTGGCGCCGTGATCGTGTCCGGCGGCGCCTACGGCGTGGACACCGCCGCCCACAGGGGCGCCCTGGAGGCCGGCGGCCGAACCGTGGCCGTGCTGGGTTCGGGCCTGGACCAGCCCTATCCCGCCGCCAACCGTCGGCTCTTTGACCGGATCCGGAGCCAGGGCGCGGTGGTTTCCGAGTTTCCCTTCGGCACCAAACCCTTCCGGCCCAACTTTCCCATCCGAAACCGCATCATCAGCGGCCTCAGCCGGGCGGTCGTGGTCGTGGAGGCCGCCGAGCGTTCCGGCGCCCTCATCACCGCCCAGTGGGCCCTGGACCAGGGCCGGGAGGTCATGGCCGTGCCCGGTCCGGCCGACAGCGCCCTCTCGGCCGGGCCCCATCGGCTGATCCGCCAGGGGGCGGCCCTGGTCACCGACGCCGCCGAGGTGCTGGAGGAACTGGGCGTGGCTCCGGAAACCGTGGCCCGGCCGGAGCTGCCCACTCTTACCGAAGAGGAACGCCGCGTGTTCCAGGCCCTGGGCGCCCGCCCCGTATCCTTAGATGCCCTGGCCGAGGAGCTGGGCGTGGCGCCGGTGCACCTGATGACCCATCTCCTGGCCCTGGAAATGAAGGGGCTGATTGAAAAACACCCCGGGAACGCCTACGCGCGCAACCCGGTTTACACCCAGGAGGAACCATCATGATCGCTTCGTGGCTTGTGTTTTTGGGGCTCGTCGCCATGAGCAAAGCACCCATGACCGTGCCGTACCAGATCGTGGAGGAGGGCGCCTACAGCGGCATCACCCGCCAGGCCGTGGTGCTGGCTACCTCGCCTGAGGCCTGGCACGAACTCTTCCGCCGGATCCACAAGAACCAGATGCCCCTGCCCGTGCCCCCGGAACCCCGGAAGAGCGAGCCCGGCGTGTACCTGTACATCGGGCTGGGCACCCGGAACACCTCCGGCTACGCGGTCAAGGTAAGCCGGGTGGAAATGAAGGAGGGCCGGTTCACCGTGTATGCGGCCGAGGAATGCCCGCCCGAGGGGTCGGCCACCCTGCAGGTCATCACCCACCCCTATGTCGTGCTCTTTTTGCCCTGGGACGCGCCGGATGTCACCCCCGAGGTGGAGGTGCTGCTCACCCCCTGCCACGGCCAGCATCCCGACACCCTGAAGGCCCTGCCCCTGGAGCAATGGACAACGAAGTAGAAGGCCTGTACGGCCCCCGGGTGCTGGCCCTGGTGCTGGCGGGCGGCAAGGGCACCCGGCTCTGGCCCCTCACCCGATACCGGGCCAAGCCCGCGGTGCCCATCTTCGGCAAGTACCGGATCATTGACTTCGTGCTCTCCAACCTGGTGAACTCGGGCGTGTTTTCCATCTATGTGCTCACCCAGTACCGGGCCCAGTCCCTGGCCGACCACATTGAGCAGGGCTGGCAACTGGGCCCGGCCCTGCGCTCGCGCGACTTCTTTGTGTCCCTGGCCCCGGCCCAGATGTGGACCGGTGAGCACTGGTACCAGGGCACCGCCGACGCCGTGTACCAGAACCTGCACCTCGTGGCCACCTTTGACGCCGACGAGATCCTCATCTTCAGCGCCGACCATGTGTACAAGATGGATGTGGGCCAGATGATGGAATGGCACCGGCTGATGGGGGCGGAGGTGACCGTGGCGGTGATGCCCGTACCCCGAGAAGAGGCACACCGGTTCGGCGTGGTGCAGGTGGACGAAGACGGCTGGATCCGGCGGTTCGTGGAAAAGCCCCGCGAGAACCCGCCCACCATGCCGGGCGACCCGAGCCGCTGCCTTGTGTCCATGGGCAACTACATTTTCCGCCGGGAAACCCTGGAGGCCGCCCTGCTGGAGGACGCCCGGCGGCCGGATTCCAGCCACGACTTCGGCCAGGACATCCTGCCCCGGCTCGTGGCCTCCGGCACCCGCGTGGCCGCCTACAACTTTGAAACCAACCGGATCCCCGGCGAACCCCGGCCCTACTGGCGGGATGTGGGCACCCTCTTTGCCTACTGGGAAGCCCACATGGAAACCCTGCACCCGGAACGCGGGGGCCTGAACCTCTACAACCCCCGCTGGCCCATCCGAACGGTCAGCTTCCGGGACCCGCCGGCCCTGGTGACCAGCGCCGGGGGCGTGAAACCCACCTTTGAGGAAAGCCTCGTGGCCGAAGGGGCCCGGGTGTATGGCGCCGAGGTGATCCGCTCGGTGATCGGTCGCGGCGTGGTGGTGGAACCCGGGGCCCACATTGAGGAATCCATCCTGTTTTACGGCGTTCAGGTTCAAAGGGGTGCCCGGCTGCGCCGGGTCATCGTGGATAAACGCCGGGTGATTGAGGCCGATACGGCCGTCGGCTACGACCCCGAGCAGGATCGCGCCCGGGGGTACCATGTCACCCGGGAGGGGATCGTGGTGGTGCCCGCCGGGCCGCCCAAACTCCGACTCAACCGGCCCTGGCCCGAAGACGAAGGACGGCCTTAGGCCGACCCCTTCCACACCAAAAGCCGGGGCTCCGTGTACTCCTCGTAGGCGTACCGGATGCCCTCCCGGCCCAGGCCCGACGCCTTCACGCCGCCATAGGGCATGGGATCCACCCGGAAGGTGGGGGAATCGTTGAGGATTACGCCGCCCACCTCCAGGGTTTCAAAGGCCTGCCAGGCCTTGTGGAGATCGCGGGTGAACACGCCGGCCTGCAGGCCGTAGGCGGAACGGTTCACGAGGTCCAGCGCCTCCTCAAAGGTTTCGTAGGGCCGAAGGACCACCACCGGCGCAAACACCTCCTCGTTCCACACCTTCAGGTGCTCGGGCACCTGCTCCAGCACCACGGGCTCCAGGATGCGTCCGCGCCGGCGGGGCGGCGACGGATACGACCGGGCTCCCTGGTCCAGGGCCTCCTGGATCCACGACCAGGCGCGGTCGGCCTCGCGATCGCTGATCATGGCCGAGAGGTCGGCCTCGGGGTCCAGGGGATCGGCCGCCTCCAACCGGGAAACCTCCTCCAGGAGCCGGGCCCGGAAGGTTTCGTAGATGTCGCGGTGTACCAGCACCCGCTGGATGGAAATGCACACCTGACCGGCATAGGCATAGCCCCCGACGGCCACCTTGTGGGCCGCCTTGTCCAGGTCGGCGTCGGGCTCGATCACCACGGCGGCGTTGCCCCCGAGTTCCAGGAGCACGCGCCGGGCAGCGGTCACCCGCTTCAGGTGCCATCCCACGCGGGCGGAGCCCGTAAAGGAGAGCAGCGCCACGCGGGGGTCTTTGACCGCGGCCTCGGCGTCTTCATTGGTGGGCAGCACCACCGAAAGGGCCTCGGGCGGCCAGCCGGCCTCCAGCAGCAGGTGCCCCAGCGTAAGGCCGGTGAGCGGGGCCTGGGGCGCCGGTTTGAGGATCAGGGGCGTGCCGGCCACCAGGGCCGGCAGCACCTTGTGCATCGGCAGGTTCAGGGGAAAGTTGAAGGGTGTGATTGCCAGCACCGGGCCCACCGGGAACCGCCGAACCAGCCCGAACTTGCCGGTGGCCGGGGGCGTGAAGTCCAGGGGCAGGGCCTCAAAGCGCAGGTCAAACAGGAAGCCCAGGGCGCTCTCGGCGTTGTTGATGGCCCGGTCCACCTCGCCGTAGGCCCATTTGAGGGGCTTGGCCACCTCCTGGGCCAGGAGCCGGGTGATCTCCTCGCGCCGCTCGCGGAGCAGGTGGACCAGGTTCTCCAGGATCCCGATCTTTCGGTGCTTGGGGAGATCCAGCACCCTTCGGCGATGCGCCTCCTCGGCCCTGGCCAGCGCCTGTTCCATCCAGGCCCCCGGGGTTTGGTGCACGGCCCCCAGCAGCCTGTCGTCAAAGGGTGCCCGAACCTCCCACACCTCCCCTTCCCGGATCTCCTGTCCTGCCACAACAAACCCCCTCGGTTCCATGCTTCACCTCCCTTTGAACAGCAGCACCCCGCTGGCAAACAGCCAGAGGGTGTTTTCCAGCACCTTCCGCCAATCGGTATGCTCCCAGGATGCGGCGCCGAAGCAGCCGCAGGTGGTATCAATCCCCCGCACGGCGGCCTGCAACACGGCCACCCAGAACCCGGCGAACAGGAGAAACGCCCACAGCCGGGCGCCGAAGCGAAACCTGCGAAACACCAGGGCCAGGCCCACCACCACCTCCAGGGCCGGCAGGAACACCGCGATCCAGGGGATCCAGGCCCCGGGAAACAGGTGGTACGCCAGCAACTGGTCGGCAAACAGCTGGGGGTTCGGCAATTTCAGGAGGCCGGCCACCAGGAGCAGGACCCCCAGCAGTATCTCCAGGGCCCGAAGACCCTTTTCTTTCATGGCGTCCTCCGTTGTTCCAGGAGCCGGGCCAGGGAATCGGCGGGCACCGCGGTCACCCAGGCCCGGGTGACCCCCAAAGACCTAAGCAGCCGCTGAAGGCGCCAGGCCCGTTGGTAAAAGAGGGTGGTATCGGCGAGGATCCAGAGGCTGGTGTCGGCGCCGCTTTGCAGCACCCGGCCGACCCAGGTTTCCGGGGAATCCGGGTTCCAGTAGGCGAGGCCCTGAATCGGCACGGCGGCCACGGCGCGCGCCCGGCCACTCTGGAGCCAGGCCAGCGTGGGGCGCGGGCCCAGAT
>WGAB01000187.1 GCA_015489295.1 Caldifarciminota bacterium | reverse complement strand
GTCCCATGGCAAGGGCGTGGTGGAACCCGGCGAGCGCCAGGAGGTGCCACCCCGGGAGTACCGCAAGGACATGCACAAGTATGTGATGGTGCCGGCCAACGCCCGGGTGCGCCATCGGATCCTGGAGGAGAAGTTGCCTGCCCTCCGACGGTTCTCGGACACCCTGGATCTCCATCGCCTGGAACCCGGCGATCCCGAAAAACTCGCCTTCGTTACCTCCGGCGTGGCGTACCACTATGTTCGCGAGGTGTTTCCCGACCACGCCGTGCTGAAACTCGGCCTCTCCTGGCCCCTGCCCGAACGGCTGCTGGAGGAATTCTTCGGCACCTATCCCCGGGTGATGGTAGTCGAGGAGGGCGACCCGGTAATCGAGGAGGAACTCAAGGCCCTGGGCTACGCGGTGGAGGGCAAGAACCGGCTGCCCCGCTACGGCGAACTGGACCCCTCGGTGCTGCGGGCCCGAATCCTGGGGAGTGAGTTGCCCCATCCCGAGCCTCAAAAGGCTGTGAGCCGGCCGCCGGCGCTGTGCCCGGGTTGCCCGTACACCGGCGTGTTCTGGTCGTTGGCGCTGTTGAAAAAGCCGGTGATGGGCGACATCGGGTGCTACACCCTGGGCGCCCTGCCTCCCTTCCAGGCCATGGACACCACCATTGATATGGGTGCCTCCATCCCCATGGCCTTCGGCATGGAAAAGGCCGGCCGCCAGGCCGTGGCGGTCATCGGCGATTCCACCTTTTTCCATTCCGGTGTCGCCGGGCTCATTGACCTGGTCTACAACGGCGGCCACAGCACCGTGATCATCCTGGAAAACGACACGACGGGTATGACCGGGCACCAGGGCCACCCGGGCACTGGCAAGACCTTGCAGAACGGCGGTCGCCGTGTGGATATAGAGCAACTGGTACGCGCCATCGGCGTGGAACATGTGCAGGTGGTGGATCCCCACGATCTGAAGGCCACCAAACGCGCTATCTCCGAGGCGATCCGCCACGAGGGGCCCAGTGTGGTGATCGCGCGGCGGCCCTGCGTGCTGATCCCCGAGGGCCGGGAACTGTATCAGGAGGAGCCGGTTCGCTGGATCGACCCCGAGGCCTGCGTGGGCGCCAAGTGCCATAGCTGTCTGCGCGTGGGATGCCCGGCGATCTTCGTGAACCAGGAAACCAGCAAACCCTACATCGTGGATTTCCTGTGCGTGGGATGTGGGGTTTGCGAACAGGCGTGTCCCTATGGTGCCATCCATCCCGTTGACTAATGTGATCGTGGCCGGTGTAGGCGGTCAGGGTATCCTGACCGCAGCCGAGGTGCTGGCCCGCGTGGCCCTGGAGGCCGGTCTGGAGGTCAAAAAGAGCGAGGTCAAGGGCCTCAGCCAGCGCGGGGGCAGTGTGGTGTCCTTCGTGCGGTTCGGCCCCCGGGTGTACTCGCCGGTGATTGAGAAGGGCACCGCCCAGCTTCTCGTGGCCTTTGAACGGGCCGAGGCGCTGCGCTGGGTGCACTTCCTGAAGCCTGAGGACAACGCCGTGGTCCTCAACGACCTCACGGTGGTGCCCCTGCCCGCCACCCTGGGCCTGGACACCTATCCGCAGGACGTGGAGGAAACCCTGCGGCAGGTGGCCGGTCGGCTCCTGGTGGTGAACGCGCCGGCGGTGGCCAACCGCCTGGGGAACCCCCTGGTGGCCAACACCGTGGTGCTGGGCGCAGCGTCCACGCTGCTGCCCTTCCCCGAAGACCTGTGGCAGAGGGTGCTGACCGATCTTTTCCGCCGCAAGTACCTGGAGATCAACCTGCAGGCCTTCGCCGAGGGCCGCCGCCTGGCCCAATCTTCCTGAGATCAGGCACACACCCTGCAGCCAAACCGCCCGTTTGTTTCCCCCTACGTCGAGGAGGCGGGGAAGGGCGTGTTTCGGTTAAGGAGATGGTATCCAGGCCAGGGCGCAGCCCAGGGCGTCGGCCAGAAGGTCCTTGAGGGAAAAGCCGGAGCCCCGGGGGCGCAGGGCGTCGTGAACTTCTTTCAAAAGTCCCAGCGAGAAGCTCAGGCCCAGGCTGACCCGTTGCCGGTAGCCCAGGGGCTTGCCCTGCTGGGCCAGGGTGTAGTCGGTGGCTGAAGTCACGATGAAGGAGAGGGCCAGGTGCTGGGCCTTGTCCCGTCCGAACCAGGGGTCCCGGGCCAGGTGCCAGGCCAGGCCGAGGGCCAGGAACAGCCGGATCATGGGAGGTGGTACTGGTCGGGCCGCCGGTCCTCCAGGGGGTGGTTCCTGGGGGTAATGCGCTTGTCGCGGGCTGCGGCCGGGTCCAGGTCCACGAAGAAGATCCCCTCGGTTTCGCGGCCCACGCGCAACAGCACATCGCCGCTGGGTGCCACGATCTGGCTGCTGCCGGTGTACTTCAGGTGCTGATCGCCCCGGCGCTCTTCGCCGGTGCGGTTCGCGGTCACGGTGAATACCCGGTTTTCCAGGGCCCGGTACTGCATGCCGGTTTGGCCCCAGGGCAGCACCAGGTTGGCGGGATGCAGCAGGATTTCAGCGCCCTGCAGGGCCAGGGTGCGCGCTGCCTCGGGGAAGTACCAGTCGAAGCAGATCATGAGCCCGAACCGGGCATTGCGGAAGGTCCAGACCGGAAACCCCAGGTCGCCCGGCGCAAACAGATCCTTTTCGTTCCAGA
>WGAB01000186.1 GCA_015489295.1 Caldifarciminota bacterium | reverse complement strand
GCACCGCCCGGTCCAGGTCAGCGTCGTCCATGACGATCACGGCCGAGGAGGAGCCGAGTTCCATCATCACCTTCTTGAGGCCGGCCTTGCGGATGATGTCCTCGCCCGCCTCGGTGCCGCCGGTAAAGGTGATCACCCGGGGCCGGGGATCGGTGACCAGGGCGTCGGCGATCTGGGAAGCCCGGCCGGTCACGATGGACAGGGCCTCCGGCGGTAGGCCGGCCTCCAGGAGCAGTTCGCCGAACTTCAGGGCCGACAGGGGCGTGACCGTGGCGGGTTTGAGCACCACAGCGTTGCCCGCCGCGAGGGCCGGCGACACCTTGTGGGCCACCATGTTCAGGGGATCGTTGTACGGCGTGATGGCCAGTACGATCCCCACGGGCTCCCGGAGCCAGTAGCCCACGCGCCGGTCGCGCCGGAAATCGGCGTCAAAGTGCACGATCTCGCCCTGGATCCGCTTGGCCTCTTCAGCGGCGTAGGTGAGGGTGTTGACCGCGCGGGCCGCCTCCTTGCGGGCCTCCCGGATGGTCTTGACCCCTTCCCGGGCGATGAGCCGGGAGAACTCCTCCAGGCGTTCCTCCAGAAGATGGGCGGTCTTGAGCAGGATCTCGTAGCGGTCGTAGGTGGCGAGGTTGCGCATGATTTCCGCGCCCCGCTCGGCGATGTCAAAGGCCCGTTTCACATCGTCGGGCGTGCCGGCGGGCACGGTATCGATCACGGAATCGTCCTGGGGGTCCAGCACCGGGATCTTCTCGTCCCGGTCCACCCATTCCCCGCCGATGAGCATCTTCATGGGAAAGCCTCCTCTTTTATCGCGCACCCCGTTGCCGGAGGGTGCGGTGGATGTCCAGAAGATCCATGAGCAGGGCGTGGCCGGTTTCCAGGGAGCCGGCGCCCGGGCCTACGATGGTGGTGGTGCCCAGAGTGTCGCTGTAAAAGGTGAGGGCATTGGTGACGCCGTCGATGCCGTACAGCGGGTGGGACGCGTCCACCTTCTGCGGGGCCACCTGGGCCTGCACCTTGCCCTGTTCTCGCCACACCCGAACCAGGAGTTTCCATTTCTGGCCCTGGGCCAGGGCCTCTTCCACATCAGCCTTCTGGATGTCCGTGATGCCGCGGGTGGGCACCTCTTCGGGCCGGAGCCGACCGCCCAGGATGACATTGCCCAGGATCACGGCCTTGGCCAAAGCGTCCAGCCCTTCCACGTCGGCCGTGGGATCGGTTTCCGCGTAGCCCTTGGCCTGGGCCTCTTTCAGGGCTGCCTCGTAGTCCATGCCCTCGGCCATGCGGGTAAGGATGTAGTTGGTGGTGCCGTTGACGATGCCCTGGATTTCCTGGATGTCGGCGCAGGCCAGGCCATAGCGCCATAGGTTGAACACCGGCGTGCCGGAAAGCACGGTGCCCTCAAACCGCAGTTCGGCGCCCCGGCTTTCGGCCAGGTCCCGGAGTTCCGCGTAGGCCAGGGCGATGGGCCCCTTGTTGGTGGTGGCCACATGGATCCCCTGGCTCAGGGCCTCCCGCAGGTGGGTAATGCCGGGTTCACCGGTTCGCAGGTTGGTGGGGGTGATTTCCAGCAGGATGTCCAGGTTGCCTTCGCGGATGAGTTTCAGGCTGTCCCAGCCCGGCTCGCCGAGGTCGGCGTCTTCCAACCGTCGGCCGTTGGTCACGGCGTCCAGCGCCGCCTGAAGCAGGATGCCATTGGGGTTGTGGATCATGCCCTTTACAGGGTCGGCGATGCCCACCACCCTGAAGGAAAAACCATGGTTGACCTGAAGCTGGGACTGTTTGGCGACCAGGAGCCGGGCGATGCCCTGGCCCACGGTGCCAAAGCCCACAATGCCCAGATTGTAGGTTTTCATGGGCGTTCCCTCCGTTTGTTCTAATTTTGCAGCCTGGGCTCTGCAAAAAGGAACGGGGCGGTGAAGCCCTGTGGCCCACCGCCCCGTTGGAATCCGTGTCGTCCCTGCTCAGAAGGACTTGAACACGAAGAAGTAGCCGCCGAGCATCGGATCCAGGTTGTCGCCGAGATACTTGCCGGGCAGGAAGTACCCGACAGCGAGGCCAAGGTGCACGGTCTTCATGCAGTGGAGCAGCGCGAAGAGCGACACTTCTTTGCCCAGATCCTTGTCCTGGCCGGACGCGACCTCGTTCTTCATGTAGTTGAAGAAGTCCAGCCGCAGGGAGAGCATGTCGTTCACGGCATAGCCCAGGTGCACGTTCTGGGTGAACAGGTTGGTCATGAAGGGCTCACCGGGCATGAGCAGGGCAAAGCCGTACCAGGTGTGGAGCGTGTGGGCCGGGCCGAAACCGGGCCACCACTTGTAGAAGCCGTAGGTGAAGGGACCGTTGCTCACGGACTCGTAGGCCTCGTTGTCGTCGGTGTCCATTTTGTCGCCGGAGAAGTACACGGCGCCCAGGCCGAAGTCAAAGGGCTGCATGGAGTAGTTCAGCACGAACTCGGCGGCGTTGCCCTTGTAGTTGACGGTGTCGGTTTCGCCCTCGTTCTTGCCGAGCATCTGGGCGAATTCGGCGGCATAGTTGAGCCCGGCAATGGGGGAGCCGTAGCTCCGAAGGCCCACCCACATGGGCTTGTCGCCGCCGTACACCCGATAGAAGCCGTAGAGGTCAAAGTTCAGGTTACCGAAGGTGAAGGTGTTGTAGGTGCCCAGGATGTCCTTGTCGGAAGCCGGCTCGTTGCCCGGACCGGCGAGGCCCAGGTAGCCGATGCCGCCGCCCTCGATCGCCCGCAGGTCAAACAGGCTCAGGTGATAGTTGTCACCGGCGTGCTCCAGCAGGACCTGCCAGTAGCCGTCCTCGCCGCCGTCAAAGATGGTGATGCCGTCGCCAAAGAGCACGTGCTTCTTCCCGATGGTCAGGGAGATGGGCAGGCCCCGCGGATGCCCGATGGTCAGGTAGGCTTCCATCAGGTGCACATTGGGGTCCGGGCCGGTGCCGTAAATCGGATCCTGCCCGATGTCACCCCAGGCACCCGCGGTGATCTTGCCGGTGATGTTGTTGCCGAAGTCGGCGTTTACCGTGATATCGGCGTGCACATAGTAGCTCTGGTCGCCGTCGGCGGAGTCGCTGTTAAAGTCCTGGTTGTTCCAGAAGAAGCTGTAGGTGTAGAAGGTACCGCCCACCGTGATCTTGGGGCCTTCTGCACGCAGTGCCACGACACCGAGGGCCAGCAGGATCAACAGGGCCTTTTTCATAGATCACCTCCTTGTTGAAAGGTTTTCCCGGGTTTTACCGAACCCGCATGCCCACCTTGTCGTCCCAGTGCAGCGGCTTGTCGCTCTTGGGCAGCGGGGCACCGAAGGCTTCCTTGATGGACACGCCGTAGGGCCAATCCGGCGGGCAAATGGCGATGTACCGGGCATAGCCGCCGGTACCGCCCTGGAACTTCGGGTACCCGATGGCGATCAGGGCGCCGGCCTCGGGCACCTTGTCCAGATTGGCCACGCCTTCGGCCTGGCAGTAACCATGGTGCATGAGCCAGTACTCACCCACGAGGGTGGGGGTGGTGTCGGTGTCCAGGGGTTCGTGGCCGTGGAACAGGATGTGCCGCTCCTCGTGCAGGAACTTCAGGGCTTCCAGGGAGACCCCGGGGAAGGGCTTGTTGGCAAAGCGCTCCTTCTTCTTTTCAAAATCGGGATCGCCCAGCTTGGGCCAGCGCTTGTACCAGTCGGAGCGCACCATCACCACCGCGCCCTCCGGGATCTTCCCGTGCTTCTTTTCCCACTCCAGGATGTCAGACACCTGGAGATGGTACCCCGGGTTCTCCTTCACCTTGTCGGCGATGTTGATGACCACCAGCGGCCGGATGGTGTAGGTGGCCGGCAGCTCGTCAATGGTGGGGTAGTAGGGGTCCCAGTGGGCCGGCGGATCCAGCTGGGTGCCGTACTGGTCGGTGGGGAGCCAGTAGGCGGTGGCCACGAAGCCGTGCTTTTCGTAGGTGAAGACCTCGCCCTTTTTGGCGTAGTCGCCCAGGTCGCGGCCAGCACGGGTGGGCTCAAACCGGGCGTTGCCGAAGCCGGGCCACACCGGAATGTGCGGGGTCATGTTGTGGGTGAGGTCCACGTACTTGGCGTTCACGAAGTAGTCGTTGTACACCTGCCACAGGGGGTATTGGGACTTCGCGGAGGACATCTGCGCGTTGCCCTGATGGGCATAGAAGAACCATCCCGCAGCCAGTACCACCAAGCCCCCGACCAACAGCCGTTTCATGGAACACCTCCTGTTTGCAGCCCCTAACATAAGGGGAAAAGCCCGGAAAATCAAGATGTTTTGGATTCTCGCCGGAAAATCGCCGGTTTGACAAGCCCTGAGCCGCCATGTATAGTAGCCTTATCGATCGGGATTTTGCGAATTTGGAGGTTGACAACATGAAGGTTGCACAGAACAAAGTGGTCACCCTGGAGTACCAGATCCGGAACGCCCAGGGCGAAGTGGTGGAGGATACCGCGGGGCATCCTCTGCAGTATATCCAGGGCATCGGCCAGCTGCTGCCCGCGCTGGAACAGGCCCTGGAGGGCAAGGAGGTGGGGGAGGAAGTGGAAATCACGCTGACGCCGGACCAGGCCTTCGGCGAGTACGACGAGAACCAGATCCAGCACATCCCCCGGAGTGCCTTTGGCGAGGGGATGGACCTCCGGCCCGGCATGGTCATGTATGCGCGCACCCCGGACGGGCACCAGTTGCCCTTCCTGATCCGGGAGGTGCGGGACGATGCGGTGGTGGCCGATTTTAACCACCCGCTGGCCGGGGAGACCCTCACCTTCCGCCTCAAGGTGCTGGACGTGCGGGATGCGACACCCGAGGAACTGGCCCACGGCCATGTCCACGGTCCCGACGCCCATCACAGCCACTGAGAAACCCGAACAAGGCCGAAAACGGGGGATTCGCCGAATCCCCCGTTTTTGATGCAGAACCATGCTGCGGGTGCTGGCCTTTGAAACCTCCTGCGACGAAACCTCGGCCGCGGTAATCGAGGACGGTCGAGTGCTGGCCAATGTCACCCGCCAGCAGCTGGTGCACTCGGAATTCGGCGGGGTGGTCCCGGAACTCGCGTCCCGGGCCCACGCCCGCCTGATCTTGCCGGTCACGCTGGAAGCCTTGAAACGCGCCGGGCTCGAGCCCCACGACGTACAGGTGGTGGCGGCCACCCGGGGCCCGGGCCTGATCGGCGCCCTGCTCGTGGGCCTGGTGTTCGCCAAGGGCCTGGCCCACAGCTTGGGCAAACCCTTCCTGGGGATCAATCACCTGGAGGGCCACCTGTTTTCCATCTTCATCAACCATCCTGAGGCTGCTCCGCCGATCCTCTTCCTGCTGGTATCCGGCGGCCATACCGAATTGGTGGTGATGGAAGAACGGTTCCGGTACCGCCTCCTGGGCACCACGCTGGACGACGCCGTGGGCGAGGCCTTTGACAAGGGCGCACGGCTTCTGGGCCTACCCTATCCCGGAGGGCCCCACATCGACCGGCTGGCACGGCAGGGGGATCCCGGGTTCCACCGGTTCCCCCGGGCCCGGGTGCCGGGCCTGGACTTCAGCTTCAGCGGCATCAAGACTGCTCTTCGGTACTACCTGGAGAAGAAGGACCCGGCCTGGATTCAAGCCCATCTGCCCCACCTGGCCGCTGCCTACCAGGAGGCTCTGCTGGACATGCTGCTGGAAAAGCTCCGGGCCGCCGTGGACCAAACCGGCCTGCGCCGGGTGGCGGTGGTGGGCGGCGTTTCCCTGAACTCCCGGTTGCGGGAACGCCTGGCCCGGGAGTTTGCCGACTGTGAGGTGCTGTTGCCGCTACCGGAATACTGTGCCGACAACGCGGCCATGATTGGCATGGTGGCATACGCCCGGTTTCTGCAGGGAGAATCCCATCCCCTTTCGCTGGAGGCGGTGCCGGATCTGGGGCTCGGGGAGGCGTAAACCCCAGGAGGAAGTCCGAAACCTTAGGGCTCCGGGCTTTGACCCTGGCGCTCCCGAAGTTCCCGCACCCTGCGTGCCAGGTCCAGGGCGCCCACTTCGTGGAGGTCCTTTTCCAGGTTTTCCATTTCCTGGACCGGGATCACCCCGGCCTGGATCAGGGCCTGAACTTTGAGAAACCGGTAGTAGGGAACCTCGGAGGCGAAGTGCTTTTGAATCTCCTCCAGGGCCTCGTTGAAGTACCGGAGACCCTTCTGGATGCGCCCCAGGAGTACCAGAGTTTCCCCCAGAAACGCCGTGACCGCGGCCTTGAGGTAGCGGGACCGTTGGGGATGCAAGGTTTCCCGGAGGGTTTGGAACACCTGGAGGGCCTCCTCCAGGCGTCCCTGTTCCACCATCCAGATGGCCTCCAGGTACTGGAGGAGGGGCTCGAAGTTTTCCGGCAGCTCCTCGGGCATCTCCGCAAGGAGTTCACGAAAATCCTTTAAAACCCGGTGGATCTCGTCGGCGTGGCCCTCGAAGGTATGGAGAGAGTGGACATAGGTTTCGGCCGCGTCGAGCAAAAGGAAGGGGAATTTGCGATAATAGTGGGGGTGGAGTTTCCGGTACACGTAGGCCGCCGTTTCAAACTTGCCCAGCCGGAACTCAATGAGCTGGAAGTTCATCAGGGCGACGAGGCGGCCGTGGAGCGGGGCCTTGCTGAACCACTCCAGATGAAAGGTTTGCAGGAGGATTCTTCGCGCTTCCCGGTATCGCTGGACCCGTTCATAGGCCAGGAACCGGTTCATGGAGGCGATCTGGTACAGGCTGGGGTGTCCAATGCGGGCGGCGAGTTCCATGGCCCGCTCCATGTAGGTCAGGGCCTGATTGCGCTCGCCGATAAAAAGGAGGATGCCGGCCAGGTTGTTGTAAAAACTCGCCCGTTCTTCGGGGCTCTCGATCTTAGGCAGCAGGCTTCGAACCCGTTGATAACAGGCCCGAGCCTCTCGGTTCTCCCCCAGCAGCAGATGGCACCACCCCATCAGTTCCCAGAACGTGGCCTGTTCCCGGGGAGAGGTCAACGCTTCCCGGCGAATCCGGTCCAGGTACCGTCGGGCACGCTCCGCATCGCGAAGATCCAGGGCCAGGCGAGCGGCAAGGAAGAACAGCTTGTTGGGAGGATTCTCCAGGGTTTGAAGAAACTCCTCGGTTTCCCTGAGCACATCGGTAGGCGGACGGAAAGAGGCCTCGGCGTGTTTGATCAGGCTGAAGTGATCGGGATTGGCAGGGTCTAAGGTCTTGATCAGCCTTCGGATTTCGTCGTGGCGCTCATAGGCCAGAAGCCACGAGATCTCCTTTTGCAGGAGGTCCAGGTCGTGGGGATGAAGCGCTCGGGCTTTCCGAAGGTGTTGAACGGCCTGGTCGATGTTTCCCCGGGCCAGCTCCGTACTCGCGGTTTCCACCAGGTGCTCGACGGCCCTGTCCTTGAAGCCCAGGGCCTCGTAAAACCGGGCCTTGTGCAGCGGCGGATGGGCAATCCCCTCGGCCTCATCCAGGCGGAAATGGTCAGACAGCGGCGTGGGCAGGGGAAGGTTCGGCAGGGAGGCGCCCCAATATCCGCGATCCTGGAAAACCAGACCTCGCCGGGCCAGATCCTGGAGTTGTCGCTGGATCCGGTCCGCCGGGAATTTCAGCAGATTTCGCAGATCCCGAGTGGTCAACCCCTCCGTAAAATGGGACAGCAGGAAAAGGATGGCCGTGTCTACCTCCCCGAGTTGCCGGGTCAGGGCCTGTTTCCAGCTCCGCAGGGTTTTGGGCGCAAGATCTTCCAGCCCCGGCATTCCCTTTACCAACGCCTCGAGAGCCAGAGGGCGACGGCGAACCTCGGGATAGAGGAGCCGGAGCGTGCTTTCGGGGAGCGTCGTGTTCAGCCGCTTGAGGAGTTCCCTGAGCGAGGGGCGGGAGACCTCAAAGATGTGGATGTTCGGAGGGAGGGTTTCCGAATAGGGGGCCAGCGGGGTCTCGCGGGGATCGGGCGGCGGCTTCCAGAGTCCGAAAATCTGCAGAGGTGTGGAGGTCATCCGGCTCATGAGGTACCGCAGGGTTTCCAGCGACCATTCGTCTGCCCGTTCCAGGTGATAGATGTAAAGCCGTAGGGGAGGCTCGCCGGCGAACCAGGCCAGCGTTTGGGCCACACGGTACAGCCACTGGTACCCCTCGGCCCGGTTCAGCCGATCGGGCGGCACGGTAAGCGGGCTCGCCATCAAGGTGTCGGCCACTACGGTGTCCCAGGTGGTGGGGTACCGCCGCCGGATCTCGGCAAACACCTTTTGAAACAGGAAAAAGCTCGGTGGCCGCTTGCGCTGTTCCAGATCCACAACGATGCGGAGTTCGCGGGTGGGGCCTTCCGCGATGCCCGGCGGGCTCAGGGCGCGGATCCGGGCCACTCCCAGCTGGAGGCGCGAAAAGGTTTCCTCTGCAGGGATTCCCAGAGGGACCGACAGCAGGAAAAGGGCCGGCTCCCGTGGACGTCTGACCAGGTAATGGTAAATCTGCCGCTGGACGTCCTGAACGGTCATGAGGCTCCGGTTTTCTGGGCCGCTTCCATCCACGAGCGGTAATCCAGGTACAGGGGAAACCGCTCGGTGAGGTCGCGGACCGCTTCCCGAACCCGCTGGATCCGGGCTTCGTCATCCGGGGCTTCCAGCACCTCGGTGATCAGGTCGGCGATGAGGGTCATCTCCGGCTCCTTCATGCCCCGGGTGGTCACCGCGGGGACACCGATCCGGATGCCGCTGGTGACCGTGGGCTTTTCGGGGTCAAAGGGGATGGTGTTCTTGTTGACCGTAATGCCGGCCCGCTCCAGGGCCTCCTCGGCCACCTTGCCGGTGATGCCCAGGGGCCGCAGGTCCACCAGCATCAGGTGGTTGTCGGTGCCGCCGGCCACCAGCCGCAGGCCCCGCTCCTGGAGCCGCTGTGCCAGAGCCCGGGCGTTGAGCACGATCTGGTGCTGGTACGCCTTGAACTCCGGGGTAAGGGCCTCGGCGAAGGCCACGGCCTTGGCCGCAATCACATGCATCAGCGGCCCGCCCTGGAGCCCGGGGAACACGGCCTTGTCAATCTTTTTGGCGTACTTTGCCTGGGTAAGGATCAGGCCGCCCCTGGGACCCCGCAGGGTTTTGTGGGTGGTGCTGGTCACGAAGTCGGCGATGCCCACGGGCGATGGGTGCTCGCCTGCGGCCACAAGACCCGCGATATGGGCGATGTCGGCCATGAGGTAGGCGCCCACCTCGTCGGCGATCTCACGGAAACGCTGGAAATCAATGGTGCGGGGATAGGCCGAGTAACCGGTGACAATCAGCCGGGGCCGGTGCTCCAGGGCCAGGCGGCGCACCTCGTCGAAGTCAATCTGCTCGGTGTCCGGATGCACGTGGTAGTACACGATACGGTAGAGTTTGCCCACCTGCGACACCGGGCTGCCGTGGGACAGGTGGCCGCCGTGCGAGAGTTCCATGCTCAGGATGGTGTCGCCGGGCTTCAGCACCGCCGCATACACGGCCTGGTTGGCCTGGGTGCCGGCATGGGGCTGCACATTGGCGTGTTCGGCCCCAAAGAGCTGCTTGGCCCGCTCCCGGGCCAGGTCTTCCACCTCGTCCACATACTGGCAGCCCCCGTAGTAACGCCGGTGGGGATAGCCCTCGGCATACTTGTTGGAAAGCGGGGTTCCCATGGCCAGGAGCACCGCCGGAGAGGCGAAGTTTTCAGAGGCAATCAATTCCAGGGTTTCATGCTGGCGCTGGATTTCCCGGTAGATCCAGCGAAACACCTCGGGATCGGTTTCAAAAAGCCTTGACCACACCGCTGGCCTCCTTTTGGCCCAATTATACCCCTGCCCCTGTCGGAGACCAAGGTTTTGCAAAAGCGGTGGGCTCTACCGGGCCAGCCGGATCCGAAGGATGGCCGGGGGCGTGAGGCCCAGGACCCGCTTTGCCGGATGGGGAACCTCCTGGAAGTCGCCCGAAAGATCCCGGATTCGCCGATGGAACTCCGCGGCCGGAAGTTCCAGGAACACGGGGAAGGGCTTGAACCGATCGTCGGCGCGCCCTTCCAGATGCAACAGAAGCTCCGGGCCCCGTTGCTCCTCGCGGATGCGCACCTGGCGCAGGGCCTCGCCGTAGGAGGCCAGGTCGTACATCGTGCCCACCCACAGGGTTCCGGCCCGCTGGAGTTCGTAGGCCCGGGCGAGCACCGGCTCCATCACCCCCGCAATGAGGTCCGGGGCCAGGGAGGGATGGAACCACCAGTGGAACACGGTTCGCGTTTCCACAGCCCGTTCCAGGTACCGGATCCGCCGTTTCACATAGTAGGCCCGGGACCACTGGGGCCGGGGCCCCACACCGTAGGTGGTGGGCAGGTTCCAGAGCCCCAGGCTCTCCTCGTACTGGGGCATCCGCAGTTCGGCGGAGGGCGACTTCTCGCCGCGGTACACCACGATGCCGTATTCCGCCAGCAGTTCCCGGAAATCGCGGTACCCGCCGGGGAACACCCAGGACCGGGGCCTCAGCCCCAGGCGTTCGGCGGCCTGCAGCGAGGCCTCGATTTCGCGCCGGGCGATCTCCTCGGTGATGACGCTCCGCAGAAAAGGCACATGCGAAAAGGTGTGCAGGCCGATGTCGTGGGCAACCTCGGCCTGGAGGATGGCCTCAATCAGGTCGGGCGCGTAGTACTCGGGGTCCTGCCGGTAATCGGTGCAGGGATCCACCTCGTACCAGTCCCGGCCCTGGAACACCCATTTGTCGGTTTCAAAGGGGCCGGGCCGCGGCATGTCGGGATGGGGCACGCCGTTGGAACAGGAACAGGATTCCAGAAACAGGTGCCCCACGGTGGCCCAGGTGATGGGTACCCGGTAGGTGTCAAAGATCCGGAGGAGCACCGGAATATTGGCCCGGGCCTGTCGGGCCATCTGCCGGGCGTCCGGGCTGTGTTTGCCCATGCGCCACGCCCAGGCCAGTTCAAAGTCGGCCGAGAGCACCAGGGCGCCGTCGCGGCCCTCGGGATACGGCGACACCCCGAAGGGACCGGCCCGGCGGAGCGGCGCCTTTTCAAAGGTGGGGCGTTTCTGGAGCCGGAACTGGAGTTCCGAGAGTGCCTCGTGGAGCCAGGCCATCGGCGGCAAATTGTACGGCTAAAAGCCCTGGCTCAGGTCTATGCGCAGGACGCCGTCCCAGGGCGAAAGCCCGGGGCGCCAGGTGTACTGCAGTGCCATCTGGAGCCCTCCCGGGGTGCGCCAGGCGAGTTCCAGCCCGGCGCCCCATCCCCGGTGGCCCTGGGGGTCGTTAAAGCGTCGGCGCCAGAAGTTCTGTTCCACCATTCCCCGAAGGGCCAGCGCAGGGGTCACAAGGCCCACGAAGTACCGGATGCCCAGCAACCGGCGGAACTCCCGGGGCAGGGCCTGCAGGCCGAAGGGGAGCCAGGAAAGCGGCACCTCCAGAAGATCGGTGGGCTGCAGGGCAGGGGAGCGGTACAGGCCCGCGGATACCGCCTCTACGCCAGCCTCCAGCGCCGGCGGCGCCTGCACCCGCAGCCGGAGCCGGGCCTGGTACCGCAGGAACCGGGAGGTGGCCTCGGCCCGAAGGAGCCAGGCCAGATCGGTGCCGCCCTCGACGTAGATCAGGCTGCGCGTTTCCCGATGGCGCTCCTGGGTGGGAATCCACAGGCTTCGCTGATGGGCGATCCCGAGGCCCAGCCGGGAGGAAAGTTGTAGCGGAAACACCACCACGGCACCCTCCCACACCTGCATCAGGGTGTCCTGCAGGTAGCCCCGCCCCTCCAGCCGGATCTGCAGGTAGGGCACCCAGGGCTCCTCGTAGGCCACCTGGAGTTCCTGTTCCTCGGCCCGCCAGCGGTACCAGGAGATCGCCAGGGCCCGCAGGGTGCCGCCCAGGTTCAGGAACCGCAGGGAGAGCCGCCCCAGCAGGCGCCCGGCCTGGCCGTAAGCAAGCGCACCCTCCAGGTGGTTGGCCGGATGCTGTTGTACAAAGAGCAGCAGGGTGTCGGGCGGCCGCAGGCGAAAGGAATCAACGGTGAGGCGGTCGCCGAACCGGAGGTTCCAGCCCCCGGCCAGCGTGCGGAGCCGCTCAACGGCATAGGGGTTCCGGAGAGCCGGGGCGAACCACCGGCGGAGCGGCTCCGGCACTCCAGGCACACCCTCCGCCCGGAGCACTCCGGGCTTGACCAGTGGGCCGGGTTGGACCACCAGATGCGCCGTCAACGAATCCTCCGGACCCGTGAAGTAGGCCACCCGCACCCGGGGAAACGGGAACCCCCGGTTCTGAAAAAAGCGGGCGATGCGGTGCACCAGTCGCCCCAGGACCCCGGCCGAGGGCGCGGAATCCCGAACCGCCGTTTGCCAGGCGTCCAGGGAGTCGTGCAGCGCCAGCACCGGGGAGCCGTGGATCCGGAACCCGGCCAGCCGCGGACCGGGTCCGGGTGGCGTCAGGATCACCAAACCCGCCAGAATCCAGAGGATCACGGAAGCCGAAGTTTCAGCAGGTGTTCCACCACCGGGATGTCCTCGGGCCGATCCACGGGGTGCAGTTTTTCCTTGACGGGCACCACCAGGATCCGCATCCCCAGGTCCAGGGCCCGGAGTTGTTCCAGTTTCTCGGCCTGTTCCAGGCGAGTGGGCTTGCGTTCCACAAAGGCCTTGAGGGCCTCAAAGCGGTAGGCATACAGGCCGATGTGGATCCAGTATTCCGGCGGACCCTCCCGGAAATAGGGGATGGGAGAGCGGGAGAAGTACAGGGCGTAGCCCTCGTCCGACAGGGCGATTTTGACCTGGTCGGGGGTGCCTGGGTCCGGAGACCAGTAGGCCAGGGTTGCGAGGTCGGCCTTTTCCTTCTCCAGGAGCGCGGTCACCAGGGTGTTGATCATCTCGCTTTGAAGCAGGGGCTCGTCGCCCTGGATGTTGACCACGATGTCCGGTGCCTTGTCGCGGACAGCCAGGAACACCCGGTCGGTGCCGCTGGGCACCTCCGCGGGGGTCATCACCACCTGCCCCTGCA
>WGAB01000185.1 GCA_015489295.1 Caldifarciminota bacterium | reverse complement strand
TGTACCTCGCGGCCGACCAGACCACGGACCTCGTGGTGCCGCTGGAGAAGATGGAGCGCGTGGCCGTGGGTGGTGTGGTGCTGCCCATCGTGTACTTTGACTTCGACCAGTACCGGATCAAGCGCGAGTACTATCCCGAACTGGATGTGGTGGCCGGCATCCTGAAGCAGAACCCCAACCTGAAACTGGAGATCCAGGGCTATGCTTCGGCCGAGGGCACTGTTGAATACAACCGGAAGCTCGGCATGAAGCGGGCCGAAGAGGTGAAGAAGTACCTGGTGGAGCGCCACAAGATCGATCCCGCCCGGCTGACCACTGTATCCTTCGGCGAGGAGAAGCCCGCCATTGCCAACGACACGCCGGATCACCGGTACATGAACCGGCGGGTGGAGTTCCGGGTGATCAGCAAGTAACCCGGATCCGCAACATCGAATCCAATGGGGGGACACCGCGGTGTCCCCCCATTCTTTACAATACCTCAGGAGGGATACACGATGCCAACCTCCCAGAAGTCTGAACCTGCGTCGCTGACTCCCCGGGAAATCGTCCGGGAGCTGGACAAGTACATCGTGGGCCAACAGGAGGCCAAGCGGGCCGTGGCCATTGCCCTGCGGAACCGCTGGCGCCGACTCCACGCCCCCGAACTCCTGCGGAACGAAATTCAGCCCAACAACATCCTGCTCATCGGCCCCACCGGCGTGGGGAAAACCGAAATCGCCCGGCGGCTCGCCGCCCTGGCGCGTGCCCCCTTCGTAAAGGTGGAGGCAACCCGCTTCACCGAGGTGGGCTATGTGGGTCGCGACGTGGAAAGCATGATCCGCGACCTGGTGCACGTGGCCGTCAACCTGGTGCGCCAGGAGAAGGAGGCCGAGGTGGCCGACCGGGCCCGCCGCCTGGCTGAGGACCGGGTGCTCCGGCTCCTCTTTCCCGACCTTTTCCCCAAGGGTCCGCCAGGTGAGATGCCCCAGGATAGCACCGTGGAACACCTGCGCCAGATGCTCCGGGAGGGCAAGTTCCACCACCAGTATGTGGAGGTGCAGGTGGAAAAAACCGTGAACCCCCTGGCCGATATGCTGGCCGACGCCGGCATCGGCGAGATCCAGCTGAACCTGCCCCCGGGCCTGGACCTGTTGCTGCCCAAGGTGCAAAAGAAGCGGAAACTCACGGTGGAAGAAGCCCTCCGGGTGTTCCAGGAGGAGGAAGCCCAGAAACTCATCGATATGGACGAGGTGGTGCAGGAGGCCTTGCGGCGGGCCGAAACCGCCGGCATCGTGTTCATTGATGAGCTGGACAAGGTGGCGGCCCGGGAGAGCGTTCACGGACCGGATGTGTCGCGGGAGGGCGTGCAGCGCGACCTCCTGCCCATCGTGGAGGGCACCACGGTCCACACCCGGTACGGCCTGATCAAAACCGACCACATCCTCTTTATCGGGGCTGGCGCCTTCCACATGGCCAGCCCCCAGGACCTGATCCCCGAGCTCCAGGGCCGCTTTCCCATCCGGGTGGAACTCCATCCCCTCACCGAGGAAGACTTCCAGCGGATCCTGGTGGAACCGGAAAACGCCCTCACCAAACAGTACCAGGCCCTGCTGGCGGCCGAGGGGGTCAACCTCTCCTTTACCCCCGAGGCGATCCAGCGTATCGCCCATTATGCCTATGAGGTCAACGAAAAAACCGAGAACATCGGCGCCCGCCGCCTGCATACGGTCATGAGCACCCTGCTGGAAGACCTTCTGTTTGAACTGCCGGAGGAAGGTCGCACCGAGGTGGTGATTGACGCCGACTATGTGGACCGACGCCTGAAGGACATCGTGGAAGACCTGGACCTCTCTCGGTATATACTTTAAGTGTCGCGACTGCGGGGAGGGACCACCATGCAGGTAAGAAAGCCAGCGGTAGCCGGAGCGTTTTACCCGAAGGATCCCGACGAACTGCTCACCCTGCTCCGCCGAATCTTTGCCCAGGGCGCAGTGGAGCCCGTGGAAACCCTGAAGGGGGTGGTGTCGCCCCATGCGGGCTACGTGTATGCTGGCCTGCCCCAGGCGGCAGCCATCTCGGCCATTCCCCAGGACACCGAGACCGTCGTGCTCCTGGGGCCGACCCATTACTTTCCCTTTTCCGGTGGCGCCGTTTACCCCGGCGACGCCTGGCTCACCCCCCTCGGCGAGGTTCCCATCGACCACGAGGTGGGCCAGGCTCTGGTGGCCGAGCTGCCTTCCTTTTTCCTGACTTCTGAGGAGTATCACGCTCCCGAGCACTCCCTGGAGGTCATCGTTCCTCTGCTCCAGTACCGGCTTGGCGACGGGTTCTCACTGGTGCCCATTGTGATCGGAGAGGCCCGGTACGAAGAACTGGCGGCAGCCGGTGAAGCGCTGGCCCGCGTGTTGCAAACCCTCAAGAAGCCGGCAGTTATCGTGGCCTCCTCGGATCTGTACCATGGTTACTCCTACGAAGAGGGCCGCGCCACGGACCGCCACACCCTGGAAACCCTGCTCACCCTGGATGGCCGCCTTTTCTACCTGGAAAACCGGGAAGGCCGGGCCATGGCCTGTGGTGCCCTGCCCATTGTGTTAAACCTGGAGGCCAGTCTGCACCTGGGCGCCAACCGGGCCGAGGTACTGGCCTATACCAATTCCCTGGACGTCCTGGGGCAACGCCACGGCTACTTCGTCGGATACGCTGCCGTCGCCCTTTACGAGGAG
>WGAB01000184.1 GCA_015489295.1 Caldifarciminota bacterium | reverse complement strand
CCCGATTCAAAAACACCGTGATCAAGGCGTGGACTGGCCTTTTTGAGCTCCACCTGCCCGAGCCCTATTTCACCCTGGCCTACGACGCCGGCCTCGGCGCCAAAAACAGCCAGGGCTTCGGGATGGTGGAGGTGGTGAAGACCTCCAAACGTGAGCCGGGAGAGGAAAAGGAGGAAACCAACCTTGCCCCAGAAGACACAACCTAAGGTTCTGATTGGCACTTTGGGAACAGAGCCGCAGGTGATCACCCTGGCCCTCTGGGCCTTGAGAAACCAACTCTCGCCTCCGGAATATCCTCAGGAGGTCTGGGTAATCCATACCTCGGAGCGGGAACCGGCCATCCGAAAATCTCTGGAACGGCTCCGCGAAGCCTTCGCCCAGGATGAACGCCTCCAGGTTCCGCAGCCGGTGATCCTCAAAACCTTCCCGATCGTCTCTCCCTCAGGGCAGCGGTTTGCCGACCTGGAGAACCTCCGGGCGGTAAAAGCAACGTTTCGCACCCTGTATCAGGTGCTCAAGCAGGCAAAGGAAGCGGGGTTCCATGTACACCTCTGTGTGGCCGGTGGAAGGAAGCCGATGTCCATCTTCGGAACCGTGGCCGCCCAACTGTTGTTTGACGACCAGGATCGTGCCTGGCACCTGATCTCCAGCAAATCCCTCGTCGAATCCCGAAAACTCTTCCCCGATGCTCCTGCAGAATGGGTCAAACTGGTTCCTATCCCGATCATCCCGTGGAGCGATGTGGATCCGATCCTCACACTCATCGCGCGGGAAGAGGATCCCTTTGAAGCGGCGGATCTGGTGAAGGCCTTGAGGGAGCGTCGTCGCCGGTACACCTTGCGGCTCTTTATCAAGGGATACCTCTCCCCTGCGGAGCAAAAGGTGTTGAGGGTAGTGGTGGAAAAGGGAGGCAGCCTGAGAGAACTCGCCGATGCCCTGAACAAGAGCCCTCGAACCGTAGAGCACCAGCTCCAGAGTATCTATCGCAAGATCAAGGACAACCAGGATCTTCTCGGCCTGGAAATCCCTGAAAACACCCGCCTCACCCGCGATTTTCTGGTGAGGATGTTCGGGGGAGTATACTAAAAGAAGAAAGGAGACAGCGTTATGCATCGTGTTTTCCTGCAAGGCGACGTGGATGCGATCAAATCCTATGTGTTTGAGGCCTCCTCGTTACCCCAAATTCGTGGTGGAAGCCAGCGGCTGGCGGAATGCGAAGAGCAGGTTCGAGAGTATGTGAAAGGCCAAGGAGGCAAAGAGATCTATTGCTCCGGGGGCGGTTTCTTGTTCGCAATACCCGGGGATAAAGTGGAGGAAATCAAACGCGGCATTGAACAAATTTATCTAAACCATACTCTCGTGGCTACGGTCACGGTGGTATATGAGAATACTCCGGATATACCTCCTCCTGCCCCAAACATCGCCGACGGCTGGGCGGGTCGCTTGGTGAAGGCCCATCAGAAGGCTCAGAGGGCCGGTGAATTTGCCCGCCGCACCGCGTTTCTGGCCGCGAGGTTGCGGGAGGCCAAGCAGAAGAAAACCATCGCTCCCTTCATCGAGGCCTTCCCCTTCGGCAAACGCTGCGACATCTGCGGCAAGCGGGTGGCAGAGGAAGAAATTGCCTATACTGAGGACGGCATCTCGGAAACCAAACGGCTGTGTCGGGTCTGCCTCCTACGGCATGCAACGGGACGGAAAAGCCGGGATTGGTGCTTCCGAGAATTTGCCCAGAAGCACGACTGGACGGTGAATGCCCAACCAGCCAGGGACCTGAACATCCTCGTGGGAAGCGCGCGGCGACCCTACTTGGCCTTTCTCTATGCCGATGGGAACAACATTGGCGGCCTGTTACAGAAGGTCAAAAACGAGAAAGAATATGCGGCCCTATCAAAGGCGCTAACGAAGGGCACAAAACAAGCACTGTACGAAGCCCTTTGGGAGGTCTGCCAAAAGCCGCTGGAACAGGAGCAAGTCTGGCCCTTTGAAATCCTCAACATCGGCGGCGACGACGTTACCCTGCTCATCCAGGCAGGATACGCCTGGGACGTGGCCATCGCTTTTCTGGAGCGCTTTGAAAGCTACGTGCGGGAGGAAATGGAAAGTTGCCTGGGGTACTGGCCCGATGCCTGGCCCGAGAAGATCACCGCCTCCGTAGGAATTGCAGTGGCGGATGCCAAACACCCCGTGTGGTATCTGGAAGCGCTGGCAACAGACCTGCTCAAGAAAGCCAAAGCTAAGGCCCGTCAGGCGAAGAAAAGCGCCGTCAATTTCCTGTGGTTGCCCAACGCAATAGCCGTCATTAAATCCGAGGCTATCACCGAGCAATACAAATTGGACGATTTCCATCTGACGGCGCGGCCCCTTACCTTGGAACAGGCACAAAAGATGCAGACAGTGGTCAACGTCCTTGCTTCATGGCCCCGCAGCCTGCGCCATCGCTGGGGCGAGGCCCTCGAAAAGGGGCGCTGGGCCGCCCTTTCCCAAATCCTTTATGACCTGGCCCGACGACGGAACGGTGAGCACCGTGAAGTGGAGAAATTTATAGATGCCTTAGAAGACTTGGCTGCAACCTTCCGGGCCGAGCAAGAAGACGAGGCCCCCATTTATCTCTGGTGGCCAACCGAGGAAAATGGGAGCCGCATCTGGAAAACACCTTTGCTGGACGCCCTGGAACTGGCCGAACTTCGTGCCATGCGACCGGATATTCAAGAGGAGGGCGACTAAATGGTGCATCTCAAAATCACCTTGCGTCTTAAATGGCGAACCGCATTCCACACCACAGGTAACCGCCGGCGATGGGGGGCGGACAAGGCTCTGGTTCGCCGCTATGATAGTACCTACATCCTGCCCGCCACCTCCCTCAAGGGCGCGTTGCGGGCACAGGCCGAGCAAATCCTGGGGGATAAGGCTTGCAAAGCCCCGAACCCCAAACATATGTGTCCCGACCCTCACCATTTATGCCTGGCCTGTGAGGTGTTCGGCAATCCGCGACGAGCCTCCCCCCTGCGTTTCTATGATGTCGTGTTGCCCGAATCTGAACCCCAAATTCGCGCCGGGGTAGCCATCAGCCGACGCCGTCGCGCGGCTGTGCCCCAACGGTTGTACTTCGTGGAAACCACCGCGGCCGGCCCCATGGAGGCTCAGGCGGATATCCAAGGCCTCTTTCCTTCCCAAGAGAAAGCCGAAGAAGCCGCGGCCCTGGTGATCTTGGCGGCCCAAATGCTCCCAACGTTGGGCGCGGGGCATACCCGCGGCCTGGGTTGGCTGGAGACCATCGAGGCCGAATGTACGATTGACAACCAGCCGTTACCTGGGACGGCGCTGGAACGTTATTGGAACCAGTGGTTAGGAGGCGGCCAATGAAGCCGATATGGTTGAAAATTACCCCGGAGGAGCCCCTGGTGCTGGGTTCGGTGCGGCCCGATGCCCAATTTCTGACCACCCGCACCTACATTCCCGGTCGCCTGTTGCGGGGCGCCTGGGCCGAGTGGCTCAAAATGCAGGGGGCGGAAGACGAAGACATCCTCGCTCAGGTCAAGGAACTACGAATCTGGAATTTCTACCCCGCGATGAATGAGGGGCAATTGCTGTACACGTTGCCCCTTCCCCTCACGGCCATGACCTGCAAGCACGAACCCGGTTTCCGGAGCGCTTTCCGGCCGGACCGCCAGGGGCACGGGGTGGTAGATACCTTGCTCCCCCAACTGGCCTATCACCTGTTGCGCGAAGCCGGAGCCCAAATGACGGTTCCTTTCGCCCTTACATGTGCCCAATGTGATGGTCGGATGGAACTGGTAGAAGGCTTCTATGGCGTATATGAAGCCCACGGCAGGGTGGGTTACGAGCAATTTCGCCCCCGATACCATGCCCAAACCAAGGTGGCCCTGAGCCGCTTCCGGAGGGCTTCCCAGTTTCAGATGCTCTACACCGTGAACGCGCTCGCGCCCCAAGCCCCGGCGGTGATAACAAGCAACAAAAAGGATAAGCCCAAAAACAAGTCTGTGGTGTTCCTGGGGCGAGTGTACGGCGACCCACAAGCCGTACAAGAACTGCGGCAGGCCCTGGACCATGTGGCCATCGGCGCACTGCACACCCGAGGGTATGGGCGGGTGCGCATTGAGGAGACCAATCCCCCTCAATGGCCCGGCCTAAAGGAGCGGGTCGAAACCTTCAACCGCATTTTGACCGATCTCTGGCAGGACCTCAAACGCCTGGCGGCCAACTCGGACGAACTTCCGGAGAAGCCCGACGGCCTGTACTTCTCGATAGACCTGCTTTCCCCCGGCGTGTTCGTCAACCACGGCCTGCCCGAACTGGTTCCGGAGTTGCGCATCAACGGTCGCGGCCTCCGACCCATCTTGTGGGCAACCCGGCCCGAGATGGCCAGCGGCTGGTCTACCGCATGGGGCCTACCCAAGCCCACCAACCTGGCCGCACGCATGGGCAGCGTCTACGCTTATCGTTGGGAGGGCCCCCTGGACGAATTACTCCCGGTCCTGCAAACCCTGGAAGCCGAAGGCCTGGGCCTGCGTCGGGACGAAGGCTTCGGCGAAATTTTAGTGTGCCATCCCTTTCATCAGGAGGTAATAGAACAATGAGAAGGATAAACCCAAGAACCCGTCATGCCATCGCGGCGAAGGAGGACGAGTTGGTTCAAAAAGCCAGCGAAGTGGAAAAAGCATTATGGGAGGCCTTAAGCGAAAAGCAGCAGAAAGATGGTAAAGTACGCCAACTACGCAATATCCTGGAGGTCGCTGAGAGCACCGACTCATGGAAGGCTTTGGCTCTGTTCATCCGATACCAGGCTGCTCGAGGGGAACTGGATATCGGCTGGGCAGAGAAAGTGATTGAAACACTGGACGATCTGGAAAACGAAGCGCGCAAACTGGCCCAAGAGAACAAGGATGATCCCAAAGCCGTCCACCTGGAAATGATTACCCGCCTTTTGGGCCATGCGGTGCGCTGGCATCGTTGGAAAGTGGAAATTTACAAACAGCGCCAGTAGGAGGAATAAACTATGTTCGACACCTTCAACAACCGTGTGGTGCTGCGGGCCACGTTGGAAATGCAAACCGCGCTTTCCGTGGGTAGCCGCATCTCGCTGGAGCCGGTGGGCACGGACCTGCCCGTTATAAAAGGGCCGGATGGCCTGCCGTTCATTCCCGGCTCCTCTATCAAGGGCGCGGTGCGGGCGCTGACCGAGCGCATTTTGCGCACGCTAAATGTAGAGCCTCATTTGTGGGCCTGCGATCCTCTCGCCACCCCATGCGTTCCAGAGAAGAGACGAGATGAGCGTGCAGGAAAGGATGAAATGTGGAGTCAATCTCTTGAAAAAGAGCGCCGCGGTGAGGGTGCCGCGGATGAAATTTTCGCCCGTTTGGTTTGGAACCATAGTTGCACCGCGTGCCGCATCTTTGGTTCCCCCTGGATGGCCAGCCGAGTCTCCTTCAAAGATGCCTACTTGGAGAACTATGAGGACCTGCCCGTGGTCACCCAAATCCGCGATGGTGTGGGCATTGACCGCGACCTGGGCGCAGCCCGCCAGGGTATCAAATACGACTTTGAGGTAGTGGTGCCGGGAGCCAAGTTCGGTATCGAAATCCTGACAAAAAACCTGGACGACTGGGAGTTGGGCCTTCTCCTTTCGGTTTTGCGGTTCTGGGAAGAAGGTCAATTGCCCCTGGGCGGCAAGGTTACCCGGGGACCCGGGTGGGGAAAACTGAAAGACTTGCGCCTGGAGCGAGTTGACCGAACCAATCTGCTGAATTACCTGACAGGCGGACAACCGGCTCAGGACAGCCCGAAGAAATACCTTCAGGCCTTTCGCGATTACCTGAGCCAGTATCTGAACCAAGATGGAGGAATGACCCATGCATAAGACCCGATACAACGCCCTGCACCTGACCGTGCGCATTCGCCCCAAAGGCCCCCTGCTGATTAAAGCCGGCGGCATATCCGCCAACCCCGCGTTGCCGGATATGCAATTCGTGCGTACCTTTCATCCCGACCGGGGCGAAACGGTCCATATCCCGGGTTCTTCTCTTAAAGGTGTTGTGCGGGGGTTTGTGGAAAGGGCATTGAGGACGGTGGATCCGAATCCCGACAAGCCCGGCCCCCAGCATCACAAAGGTTGGCGATGGGCGTGTGCTACCTTTGAGGCCAGGAAGGAAGAAAGAGAAGACCGTACCAAATGGAACTGCCCCCAATTCTTGGCAGAGATCAAACCCAAGGACAGGGAACTCACTTCCCCTGAAATTTATGCCAACTCCTGTGGTGCCTGCCGCATCTTTGGTCACACACGGTTGCGGGGCCGGCTTTCCTTCACGGATTTCTTTCCTGTAGAGGAAGTGCGCACCGAAATCCGCTATGGGGTAGCCATCTCCCGGTTGACCCACGCTGTAGCCCACGGGCCTTTTGAAATGGAAGTGGCCGTCTCGGGGACGTTTGAAGGGCACCTGGTGTTGGAAAACTTTGAAATCTGGCAGTTGGGGCTGGTTGCTACAGCCCTGTCCGCCATGAACCAGGGTTTGGTGAAAGTGGGTTTCGGCAAGAACCGGGGGTTTGGTGAGGTAGAAATGGAAGTGCAAGAGGCCTGGGTGGACGAAGTTGTGGTGAACTACCAACCCCAACGCCTTCGGGGCCTGATGGCCTTTGTGGACGATGCAACGGCGCAGGCCTATGGTTTGTTCCCACCGGACGCTTTGGACCTGCGAAACGGCCCCGAATTCACCCGTGAAAAACCGTTGGGCGTGTACACGCGGCGGGTATACGACACGCAGGGCTGGAACAAGTTGGCCCGGCTCGCCATCCAATCTTTGTGAGGGATAGCGCTATGGAGGGATTCGTCTACCTTTTGAAAGGTTCAGCGGAGGACTTGCGCCGTGTTGCCCACATGCATATAGGCGACGCTGTCTGGCATTGGGCCGCCGATACTGCGCATCTCACCGTGGGGGAGGGCTACCCTGAAGCCTGGAAAGACCAGGGCACGATTTTCAGCGCCCAGGGTGAGTTGCGATGGCACCTATTGAACGACGGCCAGTATGAGGCCCTCTTGCTTACTGTCAAGGCTCTACCCAACCGTGACCCCCTACCCGGCGAATGGACGGCGGAGGAACGGGTACTCTACCTGCAAGACCTGCAAGAAGCCCGGGTCTTACCTCAATTCGCCCGGTATCCCACGGGAAAAGCAACAGGCAAGATTCGGGTCCGGCTCTACCACCGCGATGGTGTGCCTACCTTTG
>WGAB01000183.1 GCA_015489295.1 Caldifarciminota bacterium | reverse complement strand
TAAGGCCCTCAAAATTTGCAAAGCGTGATGCAACACAAGCCATCCGTTGCCGATCTCCTGCGGCGCCCGGCCGCAGGGCCTGAACCATCAAACCTGAAAGGGGGTTCCCATGGGTAAGCTGGATTTCATCTACGAGGACCTGGAAAACCTCAAAAAAGAGGGGCTTTACATCACCATCCGCACCATCAGCAGCCCCCAGGACGCCTGGACCGTGGTGGACGGCAAGCGCGTGCTCAACATGTGCTCCAACAACTACCTGGGGTTCGCTAACCACCCGGATCTCAAGGAAGCCGCCAAACAGGCCATTGACCGGTACGGCGTGGGCCCGGCGGCCGTGCGGACCATCGCCGGCACCATGGACCTGCACCTGGAACTGGAGCGCAAACTCGCCGAGTTCAAGGGCGCCGAGGCCGTGATCTCGTTCCAGAGCGGCTTCAACGCCAACCTGGCCACCATCCCCGCCTTAGTGGGCCGCGGCGATGTCATCTTTTCCGACGAACTGAACCACGCCTCCATCATTGACGGGTGCCGGCTCAGCCGGGCCACCATCGTGCGGTACAACCACAACGACCCCGAAGACCTGGCCCGCAAGGTGGCCGAAGAGGGCCCCAAGTACCGCCGGAAACTCATCGTGACCGACGGCGTGTTCTCCATGGACGGCGACATTGCTCCCCTGCCCGAGATCGCCGAAATCGCCGAGAAACACGAGGCCATCCTCATGGTGGACGATGCCCACGGCGAGGGCGTGCTGGGCCGGGGCGGCCGCGGCATCGTGGACCACTACGGCCTCCACGGCCGCGTGGATATTGAGGTGGGCACCCTGTCCAAGGCCTTCGGGGTCGTGGGCGGCTATGTGGCCGGCCGGAAGGAGATCGTGGAGTACCTGCGGCAAAAGGCCCGGCCGTTCCTGTTTTCCAGCGCCGTGACGCCGCCGGATGTGGCCGCCACCATCCGGGCCGTGGACATCCTGATGGCCTCCGAAGACCTGGTGAACAAACTCTGGGAAAACACCCGCTACTTCAAGGAACAGATGAAGGCCCTGGGGTTCGACATCGGCCAGTCGGTAACCCCCATCACGCCCGTGATGCTGGGCGAGGCCACCCTCGCCCAGGAGTTCTCCAAACGGCTCTTTGAGGAGGGCGTGTTCGCCCAGGCCATCGGCTATCCCACCGTGCCCCGGGGCAAGGCCCGCATCCGCGTGATGCTCTCGGCGGTGCACTCCAAGGAAGACCTGGACTACGCCCTGGACAAGTTCGCCAAGGTGGGCCGGGAACTGGGCGTGCTCAAGGCGTAAATGACCGGTTCTGCGGCATTCTGGGGCGGGCTCGGCATCGTGGTCGGGCTCGCCCTTTTGCTCCTCGCCCTGTGGCTCGTGCTCCAGTGGCACCGGTTCCGCGGGGAACTGCTCCAGACCTTCCGGCAACTGCAGGAAAGCCTGAGCCATCAGCAGCAGGAAACCCGTCGCGACCTGGACGATCGGCTGAGGCAAACCCACGAAACCGTGGTACAGGTGTCCCGGTCCCTGGGCCGTCTGGAGGAGGCCACCCGGCAGATGCAGCGCCTGGGCCAGGAGATCCAGAGCCTGCAGGACCTGCTGCGGCCGCCCAAGGTGCGGGGCCAGTTCGGTGAGTACCTGCTGGAACACCTGCTTTCCACGGTGCTTCCCCGGCATCGCTTTCAAATGCAGTACCGGTTTGCCGGGGGCGAGGTGGCCGACGCCGTCATCTTCCTGGAGGGCGACCGCCTGCTGGTGGTGGACGCCAAGTTTCCCCTGGAAAGCTTCCAGCGGTTGAAATCGGCCGACGAGGCCACGGCCGACCGGCTCCGCCGCGAGTTCGTGCGGACCGTGCAACGCCACATTGACGCCATCGCCCAGAAGTACCTGCAGCCCCTGGCCAACACCCTGGACTTCGCCTTCATGTACATCCCCGCCGAGGGCGTGTACTACGAGGCCTTAGTGCAAACACCCGAGGTGTTTGACTACGCCCTGGAAAAGCGCGTGATCCCGGTATCCCCCGGCACCTTTTACCCCTATCTGCTCACGCTGCGCCTGGCCTTCCGCGAGGCCGATCTTCATCGCCGCAGCCTGCAGGTCATCCGCCTGCTGCGCGAGATCCAGCAGCAGATGCGGAGCCTCTTGGAGCAGTACCAGGTGCTGGGACGCCACCTCGGCAACGCCCAGGCCCGGTACCAGGAGGTGCAGGCGGCGCTGCAGGC
>WGAB01000182.1 GCA_015489295.1 Caldifarciminota bacterium | reverse complement strand
GTGTCCTTTATGGACATCTTTTCCACCACCACCGGCACCATCGGCCAGCAGGGCCGCCGGGGCGCCCTGATGATCACCATCAATGTGAACCACCCCGATGTGCTGGAATTCATCCGCATCAAGGACGATCCCGAACGCCGCAGGGTGCGGTACGCCAACATCAGCGTAAAGGTCACCGACGAGTTCATGCGCGCCGTGGAAAACGACGACAAGTTTGAACTGTACTTTGAAAACCAGTGGGTAAAGCCCATCCGCAAAGAGATCCCGGCCCGTAAGATCTGGGACGAACTCATCACCCACGCCTGGTCCAGCGCCGAACCCGGCATCCTGTTCTGGAGCACCGCCGAGAAGTATTCCACCAGCCAGTACAACGGCATGGAAATCCTGACCACCAACCCCTGCTCCGAGATCCCCCTGGAACCCTACGGTGCCTGCTGCCTGGGCAACATCAACCTGTCGCGCTTTGTGCTGGACCCCTTCACCGACCAGGCCCGGGTGGACTGGGAAAACCTGGAACGAGCGGCCCGGTACGCCACCCGGTTTCTGGACAATGTATTGACCGTCAACCGCGACAAACACGCCCTCAAGGCCCAGTCCGAGGCCAGCATGCGGTCGCGCCGCATCGGCGTGGGCTTCACCGGGCTCGGCGACATGCTGGCCATGCTCCGGCTCAAGTACGATACCCCCGAGGCCATTGACTTCGTGGAGCAGATGTTCCGGCGCATCAAGCACATCATTTACAAAACCAGCGCCGACCTGGCCATTGAAAAGGGCACCTTCCCGGCCTTTGACCGCGACAAGCACTTCAACCAGCCCTTCCTGCTGCGGATTCAGGAGGAAAACGAGGAACTCTTTGACTACCTGGTCAAGCACGGCCTGCGGAATGTGGCCCTGATGACCGTGCCGCCGGTGGGCTCCGGCGCCCTTTTGGCCGGCACCACCAGCGGCATTGAACCCATCTTCAGCCTTTCGTACACCCGCCGCAGCGAGTCCCTGAGCAAGGGCGAGTTCAAGGTGTTCCATCCCCTGGTGAAAACCTACATGGAAACCTTCGGGATCAAGGATGAAGAGGACCTGCCCGAGTACTTCGTGACCGCCCACCAGATCGACTACAAGATGCGGGTGCGGATGCAGGCTGCCATCCAGCGACATGTGGACCACGCCATCAGCAGCACCGTGAACCTGCCCCACGATGTGTCCAAGGAAACCGTGGGCCTCGTGTACATGGAGGCCTGGAAGGCCGGGCTCAAGGGCATCACCGTGTACCGGGAGGGCAGCCGCGAGGGCATCCTGATCTCCGAGGACTTTGAAAAGAAGAAGCAGCAGCAACAGCAGGCCGCCCGCGAGGGCGACGGCGGGGCCACGGCGGTCACCACCCGCAACGGCCGCAGTTTCGTGTTGCCCGGCCACCTGATCCCCCGGCCCCGCAAGGACGAGGTCAGCGGCATCACCTACAAGTACAAAACCGAGATGGGCACCTCCTACATCACGGTCAACGAGGACGAGTACGGCCCCCTGGAGGTGTTCATCCACATGGGTAAGCCGGGGTCGTCGCTTACGGCCATGAGCGAGGCCCTGGGGCGGCTCGTGTCGCTGGCCCTGCGGTCGGGCGTGGACCCCGAGGCCATCGTAGATCAATTGATCGGCATCAAGTCCAGCACACCGGTGCGCCAGCCCGACGGCTCGGTGGTGTTCAGCCTGCCCGATGCCGTGGCCAAGGCCCTGTTGAAGTTTCTGAACCGCGATCGGGAGTCCCTGTTGCCCACCAGCGGCCCCGGCGGCTCCAACGGCAGCGGCCTCATGCTGGTGGTACCCCGCAACGGCGAGGGCAAAAAGGAAAAGAAGTCCAACGGCCGCAGCCGGCAGGACTTTGACCTCTGCCCCAAGTGCGGCGGTCCGCTGATCTTTGAAAACGGTTGCTTTACCTGTCGGGAGTGCGGGTTTTCCAAGTGTGAGTAAGCGCAACGACTGGCCCCCGGAGCCTGCCCGGCGTCCTCCGGGGGACCGGCTTCTCCCCTGCCCGGAAACGGCGTAAAATAAGGCCGAAAAAACGGAGGTAGCCGCCATTCTGGATCTCAAGGTTCTGCGGGAACGCACCGAAGAACTCCGGGAGGGCTTGAGAAAACGGGGCATGGACCCCGGCATCGTGGACCGGCTCCTGGAGCTGGACCGCCGGCGCCGCGCCCTGCAAAAGGAACTGGACGATCTCCGCAATCTCCGCAACGAAAAATCCAAGCTCGTGGGCCAGTACAAGCGCGAGGGCAAGGACGCCTCGGCCATCATTGAAGAAGTCCGCAAGATCGGCGACCGCATTAAGGCCCTGGAGGAACAAAAAAGGGAAGCCGATGCCGCCTTTCAGCGGGAATGGGACCTGATCCCGAACCTGCCCCACGAGAGCGTCCCCTTCGGCCTGGACGAAAGCGGCAACCAGGTGGTAAGCACCTGGGGCGAACCCCGCACCTTTGACTTTGAACCCAAGGCCCACTGGGACCTGGGGCCCCAGCTCGGCATCCTGGACTTTGAAATCTCGGGCAAGATCTCCGGTGCCCGGTTCGTGACCTACAAGGGGGCCGGCGCCCTGCTGGAACGCGCCCTCATCAACTTCTTCCTGGATGTACACACCCGCGAGCACGGGTACCAGGAGGTGTTTCCTCCGGTGCTGGTGCGGCCCGACACCATGTACGGCTCCGGCCAGCTGCCCAAGTTTGAGGAAGAGATGTACTACGTGGAGCGCGACGACCTGTACCTGATCCCTACGGCCGAGGTGCCGCTGGCCAACCTGCACCGCAACCAGATCCTGCAGGAAAGGGACCTGCCGCTGTATTACACGGCCTACACCGCCTGTTTCCGGCGGGAGGCTGGCTCCTATGGCCGGGATGTGCGGGGCATGATCCGGCTGCACCAGTTCAACAAGGTGGAACTCTTCAAGTACACCCGGCCCGAGGATTCCTACGATGAACTGGAAAAGATGCGCCGCGACGCCGAGCGCATTCTCCAGATGCTGAACCTGCCGTACCGCGTGGTGCTCCTGTGCACCGGCGACATGGGCTTCGCCGCCGCCAAAACCTACGACCTGGAGGTGTGGGCTCCCGGGCTCCAGCGCTGGCTGGAGGTCTCGTCGGTATCCAACACCGAAGATTTCCAGGCCCGGCGCACCAAAACCCGGTTCCGCCGCAAGGACGGCACCGTGGACTATGTGCACACGCTGAACGGCTCCGGCCTGGCCACCCCCAGGGTCTTCATCGCCATCCTGGAAAATTACCAGCAGCCTGACGGGTCGGTGGTGATCCCGGAGGTGCTGCGGCCCTACATGGGCGGAATGGAGGTCATTGAACCCCGATGAACACCATCCTTCGTAAACCCCTGTGGACGGCTCTGGTGGTGAGCCTGGCCCTGGCGGGCTGCAGCCGCCAGGCCCTCAAGTCTTCGGGTGCCACCAGCCAGAGCCCCCGCCGGTCTATTGCCGAGTACCTGGATTCCATCCAGGTCCATAAGGCCTACCCTGCCCTGGTGCAGCCCATCTTCAACCGGGAGTATGTGCCCGCATTGCACGAGGCTCTGCAGAACGCCCAAAAGAGCATCCACATCTTCATCTTCACCTTCCGCTATTACCCCAACTACCCCCACGACGCCAACTCGGTGATCATCGGCGACCTGATCGCCGCCAAACAACGGGGCGTAGAGGTCAAGGTCATCATGGATTGCTCCTCCTGGAACCGGTCCAACACCCTGCAGAACAAGATGGTGGGGGATTCCCTGAAGAAGGTGGGCATTGAGGTGTACTACGACCCCGTGGACATCACGAGCCACGACAAACTGGTGATCGTGGACGATTCGCTCGTGTTTGTGGGTTCCCACAACTGGAGTTACTACGCCCTGGAACGCAACAACGAGGCCTCGGTGAAGGTGGTGTCCAAGGAAGTGGCCCGGGCGTACGAGGAACACTTCCAAACCACGCTCCGGCTCTCCACCCCGGAGGTGCCGGCCTACCTGCTGCCCCGATGAGCGCCTGGATCCTTGGCTTTCTGCTGGCCACCGGTGCACCGAACCTGGTGCAGGTAGACCTGGTGTTTACCGGCGAAATCGCCGGGCTGTTCCAGGTGCGTGAGGCTCGCTGGATCAACCCCGATTTTCCGCCCCTTATCGGAGGCGCTGCTTCCCTGAAAACCTACCTGGACCAGGCCCGGGCCGAGGCCAAGCAAGACGGCGCCGCCTTCTTCCTGCTGGATGCCGGCGGAAGCCTGGGGGGCAACCTGATGGGCGAGGGATCCAACCCGCGCCTGACCGCAGGCATCCTGAACCTGCTGGGCTACGACCTGAAAAATGTCGGCATCCGCGACCTCTACCGGGGTGCCGCTGGCCTCAAGGAGATGGCCCGGGTGGCCCGGTTTCCCCTGCTCTCGGCCAACCTCCGGGAACGGCAGGATACCACCACTCCCCCACCCTACCTGCGGCCTTACCGGATCCTGGAGGCCCACGGCCTCCGGATCGGCGTGTTCGGCCTCATCACCGAAGAGGCTCCGATTTTCCTGCTGAACCACCACCTACGGCCCTTCTACGTGGCCCGGGACGTGGCCACGGCGCGCGCAATGGTGGCCGAACTGCGGAAACAGGGCGCCGACTTCATCGTGGCCCTTACCAACCTGGGGGTTTCCCGGGATACCATGCTGGCCCGGGTGGTGCCTGGCATCGACCTCATCATCGGGAGCTTTGACGGCCGCGGGATGCGCGAGGCCTACGAAGACCCTGTGAACCACACCATCGTGGTGCGCACTTACAGCGGCCTCTCGGATGTGGGCCGGATCCGGCTGTTCTTTGACCCCGAAACCCGCACCCTGGTGCGCTACGAGTACCAGGAAACCTCGCTGTTTGTGGACGAGTTTCCGCCGGATCCCGATCTGCTTCAGGTGGTACAGCGGGGCATGCCCGCGCCGGTCACCGCGCCACGGGTCAAGGCTGCCACCGCCCAATAGCCTGAATTTTCCGAGGGGTCCCCGAAAAACACCTCTGTTCGGCCGGGCGGCCTCTGGTCAAGCCAGCCGTTCCAGCACCAGTTTCGGGCGATCCACCGGCTCCGGAG
>WGAB01000181.1 GCA_015489295.1 Caldifarciminota bacterium | reverse complement strand
CCAGAGCACCGGTGCTCACTTCAGGAGGAGCATCTTCTTGAGGCTCTGGTACTCGCCGGCCTGGAACTTGTAGAAGTACGCACCAGCGGCCACAGGCTGACCCGCATCATTGCGGCCATCCCAGGTCACGGTGTAGGTGCCGGCTTCCTTGTGGCCCGACACCAAGGTGCGCACCTTCTGACCGGCGGCGTTGTAAACCACCAGCGACACATCGGCGGCCTTAGGCAGACCGAAGGCGATGGTGGTCCGACCCCGGAACGGGTTCGGCGCGTTCTGATTCAGGAAGAACACGCGAGGGATCTGGTTCCCTTCTTCCACCGCGGTCACGCCCGGAGGCCCAAGGGTCCACTCCGAAAGATGGGTGGTGCTCACGCCGGACACGATGTTGTTCACGGCATCCGGCGTACCGCCCATATCCACCCACTGCGGCACGCTGTGGTCCAGGTACCAGGCGTGGAACTGGGTCTCATCCAGGCCCGCGGGCACATCGGTATCCAGGTAGTAGAAGTCCAGGTCGTAGCTGTCGGCGGTGCCGGTGAAGTCCAGGTACCAGTACTTGTTGATGGAGCCGATGGTATTCGCATAGGCGGTGTTGTACACGGCCACGGAAAGGTCACCGGCGGCGGTGATGTTGTGGATCACCAGGTGCACGGAAGGACCCCGGGTACCGGGTTCCATGAACCAGATCTCATGCTGCGGCCCGGTGGGGATATTGATGGTGGCCATTTCGCCATAGTCGGCCACATGCAGGGTATCCACAGGGGGCCCAGCGGCCTGAACTGTGAAGGTCACGGGGGACCAGTCAGGGTTTACGGTCACATTGCTCCCCGTACCGTAGTTCAAGTACATCGGAGCGTTGTTCAGGTACACGCAGGTGTCAAGCAGCACATCACCTGTAAAGTTAGGGTCTACCACGATTTCCGCACGGCCCACGAGATAGGTTCCAGGGGGCTGAATGTTCTGACCGAACAGGTCCAGGCCACCGAAGAAAAACTCAGCAACATCGCCATTCCAGGCGTGCTTCAGAACCGCGTACAGCCAGCCGTTGAACGGAGCGTAGAGCTCAGAGGAGTCCGCGTCATCAGATTCCCACATCACGCTGGGTGTAGGGGACTTAAACGCAAACGGAATAGAGAACCCGCGGAGTGTGGAGTCCGTAGTCACCCACACATAGAGGTTAAAGGTGTCGCCCTGGGTCACGGTCGCGCTGGTGATCGGTGTAGGATCCGAAGGATCCAGGGTGACAAACAGGAGATCTGCAGCGGCGAGGCTTCCAACGAATACCAACGCCGCAGCTACTGCAAAGAGCTTCTTCATAACAACCCTCCTTACTTTTGAAGGTTTTTGTGGATCTTCTTAACTTTCAGGTTCCGGGCTTTGGGGGCGGGGCTGACCTTTTTGCCCTTCACAGGGCAGCAGTTGGGCGCCGGCCCGCCGAAGACATAGTCGGCAAGATAGGAAGCGTCGGCGATGTTTACTGTGTTATCCCCGTTTACATCTGCCCCTTTCATGGACTTCGGTGCCGGTCCACCAAAGACATAGTCAGCGAGATAAGAGGCATCGGCGATGTTCACCGTACCGTCGCCGTTGACATCACCGCAGGGGAGGAAATGGATGTTGAAGCTCGTGAAGGTGGGCGTGGTGCTGGCGGTGCCAGCGGTGTTGATGAAGGCCAGTTCCGAGGAGGGGGACCAGGTCATGGCCACCACCGCATCGGTGAGGTCCTCAATATTGGTGGTATTCGCGCTGATCTCCAGGGTACCAAGTTTGTAAGAGCCGGAGGCAATAGAGTTTTTGCCCTGGATCAACGCAAGCACCGCCTGGTTGGCCGACGCATCGTAGTTGCTGTACAGGAAGTACAGCGTATCCTGCGTCTGGTCGTTCCAGGTGCTCTGGTCACCCTGGGCGTCGGTGATCAGAAAGTCGGCCGTGTCGGAACCTACCGGCACCACAACACCCCCCAGGTCTGAGGTGGTGTTGAAGTGCACATCCACCTGCACGACCTCACAGGATACGAGATAAAGGTCGTGCAGGGTATCACTGGCCCCAGCCTTGGTGAACCATACACCATCCTGGGCCAGCAGAGGCACGACGGCGACCAGCACAAATAGGCTGGCGACCCACTTCTTCATAGCAACCTCCTTGGGTTGTTTGGATCTACCTCTGGATAGGTGTACAACCGTGTCCCCTGAAGGGAACCGAAGGGAAACCCGCGGAACATGAGTTGATTTCGAAGGACCCCAACCACAACGGCAATTCCCATAGTCACCCCTTTGTTGTTTGCCCCTTCCCCTGGGGCTATAGTAACCTGTCACCGGGCGTTTCGCTATTATATACGCCTCTGGCCGGAGGGTGTCAACCCGACCAGGCCTCAGTCGGATTTGACCGTTCGGGCCGGCGGTTCCGGGACATTGGGCCGCCGCGACACCCCGGTGGGCTTGGGGGCCACGCGGGCTACTTTCCGTTTTTTGCCCAGAACCCGGTGCTGGAACACCTTTTTCTTCAGCAACTGGATGGCAAAGGCCGGGTCCACACCCTTGGGGCAGGCCTCCGTGCAGGCCCCGGCATAGTGGCATCGCCATACGCCGTGGGCGGTGTCCACCAGGTCGCAGCGCTCGGCGTAGGCGGTGTCCCGGGTATCCGCCACATATCGGTACGCCTGGGCCAGGGCCTGGGGCCCCAGGAACAGGGGGTCGCTCGCCACCGTAGGACAGGCGGCAAGACAGATACCGCACTTGATGCAGTAGGTAAACTGGATGAACTCGTCCAGTTCCTCCGGGCTCTGCTCAAACTCACCCGAAGGGTTCTCCAGTTCGTCCTCCTCACCCGGCCGCATCACATAGGGCTTGACGGCTTCGTGCTTCTCAAAGAGCTGGTCCAGAGCCGGCACCAGGTCCTTGACCACCGGGTAGTTCTTGAGTGGTTCCACAACGACCACCGAGGTCTGGAGGTCCAGGATCTGGGTTTGGCAGGCCAGGCGGGGCTTGCCGTTGATCATCATGGCGCAGGAGCCGCACACGCCCATGCGGCAGGAGGCACGGTACGACAGGGAGCCGTCCAGGTTTTCCTTGATCCACAGGAGCCCGTCCAGAACGGTCATCCCCCGCTTGGTGGGCACTTCGTAGTCCTTGTAGGTGGGGGGATCGCCGGTGCCGTTGTAGCGGAACACGCGGAAGGTGGTGGTTTGCACCACCCGGTCCATGTCTACATCCACCAGGGGTTTCGGAGTGCCGCCGGTCATCCTACCGCTCCTATTTTCATGGCCGCGAACAGGGCCCAGGTTCCGTAAACGAAAAGCCCCACCCCCAGGACCACCAGGATGGCGGTCACCGTGCGGTGATGGCGGGCCAGGGCTTCAATTTCCAGCAGAATGGTGCGCAGGCCGTAAAAGCCGTGGTACAGGGCGAAGACCAGGAACAGCAGATAGAACACCGCGTAGGCCGGGCTCACGGAGCGGGAGGCCACGCTCTGGAACGAGATGTTGGCCTCGTAGTTGCCCAGGAGGTGGATGAAGACGATGTGATACCCGAGCAGCAGGAACAGCACGAGCCCGGCGATCAAGAACAGGAACCAGAACCGGGATTCCTTCATGGTGTCACCTCCTCAGGGGGTCAGAAAGCCCCAGGCGCTGAACACGAGGAACAGGAAGGCCAGGATCATCATGCCGATGAGGAGAGGCCGCTGATGGTGAAGGGAGGTTACATAGGGGTAGATCGGACGCCGCGGCCGGCCCAGCGACCAGCCGAACCACTCAATGAAGATGAGCCGCAGTCCGTTGAACCCGTGGTAGGTAATGGCTGCGATCAGGAGGTATTCCAGGAAGCGGAACACCGGTCCGCCCACGGCCCCCATGGTGGCTTCCCAGGCCTCGGGGCCGAAGACCCGGGCGCTGGTCACAAAGATGTGGAGAATCAGGTACAGCACAATCACCAGGCCGGTGAGGCGGTGTAGGAAGTAGGCCCAGCGTTCCAGGCCGTAGCGTCCTCCCCACCACCCCTTCATTCCGAGCCGGTTGTTGTACTGAACGGGCTTGGCCATGGTTTCCCCCTTTAGTACTTGCGTTCCACCGGTTTCCAGGCGGTGATCCGCACGGGCTCGTAGTCCATCTTCGGGCCCTTTTCGGTATAGTAGGCGATGGTGTGCTTGAGGAAGTTTTCGTCATCACGCTTGGGGAAGTCCAGCCGATAGTGGCTACCGCGGGATTCCTTGCGCAGCAGGGCACCGGTAACGGCCACCTCGGCCACATCCAGCAGGAACCCCACCTCCAGGGCCATGATGAGGTCGGTGTTGTAAATGCGGCCCTTGTCTTCAATGCGGATGTCGCGGTACCGTTCCTTGAGTTCCTGGATCTTCTTCAGGGCCTTTTCAATGCGGGGGCCGTCGCGGAACACCCCCATGTTCTCGCCCATGGTCTGGCGGAGTTCCATGCGGATCCGGTACACATTCTCCTTGCCCGTCTGGCTCAGGAGGCCCTGGAACACCCGTTTTTCTTCGTCCTCGGCCTCCGCCGTCGGGGGATCGGGCAGCGCACCCTCCTTCAGGGCATACCGGGCCGCCTCGGCGCCTGTGATGCCGCCGTAGGCCAGGCATTCGGCGGTGGAGTTGGTGCCCAGCCGGTTGGCGCCGTGGATGGAGGCGGCCGCCACTTCGCCGGCGGCCCACACATTCTCAGTGCCGATCACCTTGCCGTTGATGTCGGTGCGGATACCGCCCATGGTGTAGTGGGATACGGGCCGCACGGGCATGGGCGCCTCAATGGGATCCACGCCGGCATACTTGATGGCCACCTCGCGGATCAAAGGCAGGCGTTCGTTGATCTTTTCGGCCCCCAGATGCCGGATGTCCAGGAGCAGGTAATCCAGGCCGTGGGGCCCCTTGAACCCCCGGCCCTCCTGGATCTCGGTCATCATGGCCCGGGACACGATGTCGCGGGGCGCGAGTTCCATCATGCCGGGGGCGTAGCGTTCCATGAAGCGCTCGCCCTTGTTGTTCAGGAGGTACCCGCCCTCGCCGCGCACACCCTCGGTAATCAGGATGCCGGAGGGAATCAGGCCGGTGGGGTGGAACTGGATGAACTCCATGTCGGCCAGGGGCATTCCGGCCCGGTAGGCCATGGCCAGGCCGTCGCCGGTGACGGTGTGGGAATAGGTGGTGAAGCTGTACAGGCGGCCGGCGCCGCCGGTGGCGATGATCAGCGCCTTGGCGATGAGTAGATAGAACTCGCCGGTGGAGGCATCAAAGCCCGTGAGCCCCACGAATCGGCCGTCCTTCATGAGGATTTTGGTAACGAACCATTCGGAGTAGCGGGTGACGCGATCGCGGTACTTGAGCAGGGTGTCGTAGAGGGTTTGCATTTCAAAGAAGCCGGTTTTATCGGCTGCGAAGGTGGCGCGGGGGAAGGAGTGGCCGCCGAAGCGCCGCTGGTCAATCCGGCCGTCGGGCCTCCGCGACCAGGGCATGCCCCAGTGGTCTAAGAGCAGGATCTCCCGGGGCATGGTCTCCACGAACCGGAACACCGTATCCTGGTCCGCCAGGAAGTCGGACCCCTTCACGGTGTCCCAGGCGTGGAGCTCAAAGCTGTCGCCCTCCTCGGTGCGCAGGACCGCACCGGTGCCCCCCTCTGCGCAAACCGAGTGCGCCCGCATGAGTTGCACCTTGGAGAGGATTCCGATGTCCAGCTTCCCCCCGGAGGCCCGGTTCAGTTCTATGGCTGCGCGCAATCCTGCGATGCCTGCTCCGAGGACCAGTACATCGTGTTTCAAGACCTCCACGGTTGCCTCCTTGCTTGGGCTTGTTCCCCGAGCCCCCTCATGCCAGGGGGTTCTCCTGTTCCACCACCTCTACGAGGTGCTGAAGAGCCCCCTCAATGGCGGAATCCACCCGCCGCCAATTGGGAATCAGCGGGGAGCCAAAAGGATACTTCTTGAACTCGTCCACTGCAATGTCAAAGGATCGGGCAAACTCTTCCACCATGGAGTGTTCGGCATGCAGGTCGTAGTGGAGCCGGTTGAAACGGGCCAGGTTGGCATAGGTTTCCACGATCTCCCGGGCGTTGGAAAGATAGGTGAGGCGCAGGGTGCTGAAGAGTTCATCGGACATCACCAGGCCCTGGGCGCCCAGGGCGGTAAAGAAGGTGCGGGCGATGTCGGTGACCATCCGGAGGATGCCCCGGTGCCGCTTCTTGGCCACCAGGGCCTGGTGCTTGTGATCGTACCGGTCGGCGATCTCCACCTGGCAGATCCCCGGAGAGGTCACCAGCCGATAGATCTCCGAGAGGATCCCCACCTCAATGCCCCAGTCCGAGGGATAGCGGACATCCCAGGCGATCTCGGCCCGCAGGGCGAACTCGCCCGACAGGGGGTACCGGAAATCGGCCATGAAGTCCAGAAAGTCCAGGGGACCGAACAGGGTGCGAAGGGCACGGAGGAAGGGGAAGTAAAAAAGGCGGACCACCCGGCCGTACAGCCGGTCCTGGTACCGGGCGTAGTAGCCCTTGGAGAACTGGTACCCGAGTGCGGCCACGGGATAGAGCAACCGCACCAGCAGATCCTTGGAATAGGTGATGATGTCGGCATCGTGGAACGCCAGGATGCGCACCTCGCCCTTGGCCAGGGCATAGCCCAGGGCGGTCCACACAGCCCGGCCCTTGCCGCGGGGGCCCAGGGGCAACACCCGTTGCACCCGGTCGGTGAGTTCCTGGATGCCCGGGCTGTCGTTCCAGATGACCACGGTTCGGTCGGCGATGTCCTTCAGGATGCGGCGGGCCTCGGGCAGTTGTTCGCGCTGCGCCCGGTCCAGGCTCACGTAAATGCGGTGGATAAACCGGGCCTGGGCGAGTTCCTGAATGATGCCGGCCATGGCCTCGCTGGCCAGGTCGGTGAAGAGGGCGGGGATGATGACCCCGATGGGGCGTTTCCGGTTGATGGTTTCCAGTTGTTCTTCCAGAACGGGCAGCGCATCCCTGCGGAGCAGGGGAAAGGTGGGCACACGGTTCTGGTAAAAGTCGGCCATGGGAAAACCTCGGTTGGTGTTATTATACGACGCCCGAACCGGAAGACGGGAAAAAGACGGGCGGGGCACCAGGTGCCCCGCCCAAGAGGTTTCTCGCAAAGTCCCTGGATTACCGGGCGACCCGATGGCCTCCCCAGGTGCCGGACCCATTGTGGACGCCGCTCATCTCCCAGGTGCCGGCCACACTGTCGGAGCCCACGAGTTCGCCGGAAATGGTCATGGTGGTCTGGAAGTCCTCGCTGATCAGGTTCAGGTTCTGCGGCGGCCAGGTGTCGGTATTGCCGCCCAGGTACACCGTATCCTGATCCGTGGCCACCATGAAGCCCACATTGGCCAGAGGGTTCCCTACCACCGGATAGGTCCAGTAGCCTCCGGCGGCGCTGTTGTCCATGGTACCGGAGAGGGTCCCCATCCACTGCCCTTCCGCACCTCCACCGCCGCTGCCGATGGTCACGGACACATCGTCGTAAGTCACCACACCGAAGATGGAACCTTCAAAGTCATCGGTGGGATCGGGATCCGGCAGGCCCTCAATCACGGCGAAGTCGCCGGCCGACACGCTGATGGTGGCCTCACCCTCCAGGGCCGTGGCCTCGGCCGGGATCGTGTGGCTGGTGGTGGCGCCATCCAGGATGCCCGATTCGTAGGTGGTGGTATCGGTGGGGCTGGTGTAGTCCAGACTCAGGCCCACCAGGCCGTTGTTTTCGCCGCCGTAGTAAGACCAGTTCACCTGGATGGCGGTGTTGGGTTCCAGCTGGGCGCCGTCGTTCGGAGCCGTGATCTTCAAACTGTCAATATTCGGCGCGGTTACTGTGGCCTGGGCCGAGCCATACTCCGAGGCGTTGATGCTGAGGGTGTAGGTCTGACCCTTGGTATAGAAGACGCTGTTGGTCATGTAGAACCCGGGGCCCGCGGGGCTCAGAAGAACACCGTTGATCCGGACTTCAGCGTCGGCAATGGGTTGGCCCAGGGTGTCCTGCAGTTCCGCATAGGACAGCTGCGGGGACACCACCGCTACGACGGCCAGGTTTCCGGAGCCGGAACCGGTGCCACCCCCGGTGTTGCCGCCGCCCTCACCGCCTTCGTCCTTTTTGCTGCAGCCGGCGAGGGCCAGGGCTGCCACTACGGTCCAAAGCACGAGGGTGCGCTTCATCGCTTTTCCTCCTTTTTGGCTGTGCTGGAGTTTCACGCTAAGGATTTAAATGATAAGGCGGTATCGGCCCGCGGTACTTTCCCTTCTCCCGCAGCCGCCGGAGGGTGGTTTCCAGGATTTCTTGCTGCAGGGTGTCCAGGGGCTGGGTGCCGTCCAGCACCCGGAACCGCTTTTTGGCCCGGTGGGCCAGTTTCAGGTAGCCCTCCCGGATGCGCTCGTGGAACCGCAGCTTTTCGTCTTCAAACCGGGTGATTTCGCCCTGGTTTTTCCGCCGGAGCCCTTCTGAAGGCGGCAGATCAATCAGGAAGGTAAGGTTGGGTTGAATCCCCAGGGTGGCCAGTTTGTTGAGGCGCTGCAGAAGGCGTAGGGGCACCCCCCGGCCGAATCCCTGGTAGGCGAAGGTGGAGTCCGAGAACCGGTCGGAGATGACGATCCGGCTGTTCTGCAGGGCGGGCAGGATGACCCGGCGCACATGCTGGTACCGGGCGGCAAAGAAGAGGAACGCCTCGGTCCAGCCT
>WGAB01000180.1 GCA_015489295.1 Caldifarciminota bacterium | reverse complement strand
GGGTGTCGGTGGCCGCCGAGGACCTTGTTCCTGGCGTGTACCTGGTGCGGCTCACCCCTGCCCAGGGCACCCCGGTTACCCGACGGCTCATCGTCCTCCGCTGAGGCATGCCTTAAGTTTCGCCGGGCGGCGGGCCTTTCAGGCCCGCCGCCCGGCAGATTTTAAAAACTCCCTCCACGACCATCCCTTCCCCAAAACATCCCATCGACAAACGGAATCTCCTGCAAATGCAAGGCTCAACCCCATTACATCCCTTGCCAGGGCTTCTCTCCGAACCCATGCCGATGTCTCCAGCAGGAGCAAAATTTATCCCGTAAAATTGGACTTTGAATTTCGCCGTATCGCGAGTCGAAAGGTAAAAAGGAGGTATAAATGCGCTACGGTTGGCTCGTAGCCGGTATCCTGCTATGGTCTGGACTCCAGGCCGGGGTCCTCTCGCCCGACCTGGAAGAAGCGCTGAAAACCGCCCAGCACCCACTCCCGGTATATGCCGTTCTGGTGGAACAGGTGGATCCCAAGTCCCTGGTCGCCGAAACCCGAAACCTCTCCAAAAAAGAAGCCCGCCGGCATGTCATCCAGGTGCTCAAAACCGTGGCCCGGGAAAGCCAGCGAGACCTCTTGCGGTACCTGCATACCCAGGAACAGCTCGGGAAAGCATCCCGGATCCAGCCCCTGTGGATCACCAATGTGGTGGCCTTTGAGGCGACCCCGGAGGTCATCCAGGCGGTGGCCCAGCGGCCCGATGTGGCCCTGGTGAAGTACGACCCACCCCGGCCGGTCTTACTCGAAGGGACACCCCCTAAGGCAGCCCCGACGGTGGTGGATCAGGTGCGCACCCTGGCCACCGGCACCAGGTCCATCGCCTGGGGCGTGAGCCAGATCAACGCGCCCGCCGTGTGGGACCAGGGCATCACCGGCCAGGGCGTCGTGGTGGGCATCCTGGACACCGGGGTCAACTACAACCATGTAGACCTGGCCGACCATGTGTGGACCAACCCCGGTGAGATCCCGGGCAACGGCATTGACGACGACGGCAACGGCTACGTGGACGACATCCACGGCTACGACTTCTTCAACAACGACGGCGACCCCATGGACGACCAGGGGCACGGCACCCACTGCGCTGGCTCCGTAGCGGGCGATGGCACCGCAGGCACCCAGACCGGTGTCGCCCCCGACGCCCAGATCATGGCCCTCAAGATCCTGAACGCCTCCGGCGGCGGCAGCGAGGCCGGGGCGTGGAACGGCGTGCAGTACGCCCTGGACAACGGGGCCGATGTGCTTTCCGCCTCCATCGGCTGGTGTCACCGCTACAACCCCAACCGCCAGCAGTGGCGCCAGGTGGCCGACAACGTGCTGGCCGCTGGCGTCGTGTGGGTAGCGGCCGCCGGCAACGAGGGCAACCTGAGTGACCCCTACAACTCCTGTCCCGACGCCGCACCCGACAACGTGGATACGCCCGGCGACATTCCTTCCCCCTGGAAACACCCCGACCAGGCTTCCAACGGCTCCAACGGCACCCAGTCCAGCGTGATCACTGTGGGGGCCACGGATTCCAACGACAACATCGCCTCCTTCTCCTCCCGTGGCGGCGTCACCTGGGTCGGTGTGAGCGGCTACAACGACTACCCCTATGTGGGTCCCACCGGCAAGAAGGGCCTGATCAAGCCCGACGTGTCGGCCCCGGGCGTTAACATCACCTCCCTGGACTACAGCACCAACAACGGCTACACCATCAAGAGCGGCACCTCCATGGCCACGCCCCATGTGGCCGGCGTTGTGGCGCTCATGCTGAGCAAAAACCCTAACATCACCCCGGTAGATGTGGACTCCATCCTGGAGATCACCAGCATCGATCTGGGCATCACCGGCAAGGACACGGCCTACGGCACCGGCCGCGTTGACGCCCTGGCCGCGGTCAATGCTGTGCCCAACCCTCCCTACACCCACGATGTGTTCGTCAACGAAATCCTGGCCCCTTCCGACACCCTGACGGTGACCAGCACCTCTCCCTACACCGTCACCCCCCGGGTGGAGGTCGCCAACAACGACACCACCATTGAGACCTTTGACGTGCATCTTGTGATGGCCACCCCCAACGGCCAGCGGATCTACTCGGCCGTGGCCACGGTGTCCAACCTGGCCCCGGGCGATACGGTTCAGGTGACCTTCCCGAGCCACACCTTCTACTACACCGATCCCGCCAGCATGTACTTCGACACCGCCTGGACCAGCCTTGCCGGCGATGAGAACCCGGCCAACGACCGGAAGGCCCGGACCTTCACGGTGTACCGCCAGGGCACCCAGTACCTGATCGTGGATGTGGATCCCGACCACTCCTCCGGGCCGGAAATTGACCATCAGCTCCAGTACTGGGGCTGGGCCGGCGAGTACACCACCAACTTCCCCTCCCTCAGCACCCTGCAGAACTACCAGAGCGTGTGGATCTGCCTGGGCATCTTTAACAACAACTATGCGCTGGACTCCACAGAGGCCAACACCATCGTGGACTACCTGCACAGCGGCGGCAATGTGTACATGGAGGGCGGCGACGCCTGGGCCTACGACCCCCAGCGTTCTGTGTACGATCCCTACTTCGGCATTGACCCCAACAACTCCGACGACGGCAGCAGTGACCTCAACGCCCTGGAGGGTGTGAACAACAGCTATCTTCCCTGGGTGGAAGGCCACACCTGGACCTACACGGGCAAGAAGAAATACATTGACCGGATGGTGCTGCATTCCAGTCCGCCGGACAACGGCGCCCCCGAGGTGTACCTCCGAAACCCCTCCACCAACGCCAACCACGGCGTAATCAACCAGGGGACCTACAACACCCTGACCTATCACACGGTGGCTCACGCCTTTGAACTGGGGAACCTCACCCAAACAGGTCGGGGTGCGGTGGCCGAGACCCTGGCGGCCTATATCCTGCGGGGTCCCTTTGGGATTGCTCCTACGGCGGTCCAGGAGGCACCCCCGATGGACCGACCCACCCTGAAACTCCGGGTAGCGCCGGTCCTCACCCGGGATCGGGCTCAGGTGGTCTTCACCCTGCCCACTGCGGGCCGGGTGACGGTGGACCTTTACGATGCGGCCGGCCGTCGGGTGCAGCGGCTGTTTGAAGGTGCGGTCGAGGCCGGTACCCACCGGGTGTCGGTGGCCGCCGAGGACCTTGTTCCTGGCGTGTACCTGGTGCGGTTGACCACGGCCCGGGGCACGGCAGCGACCCAGCGGCTGGTGGTGATCCACTGAGACCCGAGTCTTTGGGTGGGTGGGGGCCGCCGCCCAGGGCGGCGGCTCCCCACCCTATCC
>WGAB01000179.1 GCA_015489295.1 Caldifarciminota bacterium | reverse complement strand
CCAGCAGGCCTCCCCGGTGGTCCACCCGGATCTCGGCGGGCAGGGCCTCGGGCAACCGCACCACCACGGTGTCCGGAGCCCAGCCCCACCGGGCGAGCCAGGTGCCCACCCGATGGTGCAGGGTGACCACCAGGGTATCGCCCCGGACCACGGCATGAAGGGTATCCCCCAGCACCTCCAGGCGCGGGCCGGCCTCCAGGATGCACACCACCCCCTTGAGCCGGGCCTCCAGGCGAAGCCAGGAGGCGGTTTCCGGTGCCGGATGCGCCGGTAGGGCTCCCCAGAGGGACCAGAGCAGCCACCACATGGTCAGAACCACTCCTGAAACCGGAAAAGGATCCGGTACGCCCGGGGCCGATCCAGGGGCACCACCAGGCGCAGGGCCAGGGGCCCCAGGCCGAGGCCGAGGCCGACGTCCGCCAGCCAGTCGTGTCCTGAAATGCGGCCGGCGTCGCCGAAGAGCAGCAGGTTGGGGCCGGGGCCTTCCAGCGACACCTCTCCGTTGACCAAAAGGAAGCGGCTGCCCGAATCTGCATGGAAGTCGTAGCCGGGCAGGGTGCCGAGGCCGCCCAGGTAAGCCGCAAGCGGCGAGGGCGGCTGGAAGGCGGTGGCACCTGTGGCCGCCCGGAACCGCAGGTCGCCGAACGCCAGGGGCTGATGCCAGCGGAACAGGGCCTGCCACAGATAGCGGTCCGTGGAATCCAGGCTGCGGAACCCCCAGGCGGCCAGGCTGAGGCCGCGCCAGCGCACCTCGGCAGCCAGTTCTGTGCCCTGGAGGTCGTAATGGGGTGTGGCCGGATTGCCCCGGAAGGCCGCCTCCGAATGGAACACGGAGAACTCCTGGGTCACGGGCAAGGAATCCACGGTTTCGTTGCGGAGCCCGACCCGCAGCCACAGGTGCCGGCGCCACCGGAGGCCCAGGCCGCCGGCCACCCCCGACGACAGGTAGTAGTCGTAGGCGTCCATCTTGAAAAGCACGCTGCCCAGGAAGTTCTCGCAGGGCCGGAGGGTCCAGCGGTTCAGCGAGGCGGTGCGGTGCAGCCAGGCCTGGCCCCACAAAAAGGCGCCGGGCAGGCCCTGGGGCCGGCCGCCCACCTCGGCCTCGGCCCAGTAGCCGAGGCGCCGTTTCCACCGGTTGGGCTCGCCGGGGATCCGGCGCCCGAAGGCCGCCGAGACCTCAAAGCGGGCCCGGCTCCCGAGGCTCAGGCTCCCCAGGCCCCAATCGGACTGGTGGGACACCACCGGGAACCGGAGCGTAAAGCCATTCACCCGGTTGTAGTCCACCCAGCCGGAGGAGCCGCCGGGATGCACGGGCATCAGGGCGAGCACCCGGCGGGGCAGGGGCCGCCCGGCCCCTCGGGCTTCTTCCTCTTCGGGCTCCTCCTCGCCCTGGGGAGGCTGCAGCCACCCCTCCCCCCAACCGGGCATGGACGGAGGCCAGATCTCCTGCCCTCTCCGGCCCCGCACCAGGGAAGGCCGGATCACCAGGCGGTACCGGCCGTGGCGATAGACCCCCGGGGTGTCGGGCTCCAGCGGGATTCCCTGGACGCTGACCCGCAGGCGGCCGAAGTGCACCACCAGGGTTTCCATCACCAGGGTGTCGGGCTCATAGGGGAACCGGAGGTCCAGGGTGCCGGAGGCCACCCGGTACCGGCCCGGCACCGGCGGCACCGCCCCCTTGACACTGCCGGAAACCGTGCTCACGTGGTAAAAACCGGAACCCCTGCGGGCGGGATCGCCCTCAAAACGGATGTCGCCGGAAACCGTGTGGACCCTCAGGGAACAGGCCGGGGCGTGGAGAACGCGCAGGTCGCCCGATACGGTGTTCAAACGGATCGGCGCGGCCGAATCGGTTTGGGCATCCAGCACCAGGTCGCCTGAGACCGTTTGCACCGTGAGGGGCTCATCGGCGGGCACCAAAAGCGAGGTATCCTCGGTCGTGAGCACCACGGGGCCGGTGACGGCCAGCGCAGGGTTCGGCGGCACCACGGTAACCCGCACATCCCCGCTGGTGCTTGTGATCACCAGGGAAAACACCCCAAAAACCCAGGGCAAAGAAAGGGGCATGGCTCACACCTCCGCAAAACGATGGAACCCCCAGAGGGCCAGCGCCCCCCAGAGGAGGCCGAAAACTACGGCGAACTCCAACGGCTGCAGATTGGCGGTTTTCTGGAACACGCGCCCGGTGGCATCCACGAAGGTGAAATCCAGGCTCAGGGCCGGCAGCACCCGGTACAGGCCGTGGGCCGCGCCCCGGAGGGCCAGGTAGAACCCCAGCAGGGCACTGGCCGCCCCCCAGAGCGACCGGCCGCGCAGGGGCACCGAGCGCAGCGTTTCCATCCCGAGCACAAGGCCGTACAGGAGCACGAGGTACGCCAGGATTCCCAGGGCCAGGAGCAGGGCCAACGAGCCGCTGACCTGCACCTCGGAGGCCAGGCCCCGCTGGTACGCCCACAGGGCGCCTCCCAGGCCCACCACCAGGATGCCCAGGGTGTGCACCAGGTTGGCGATCACGCGGACCAGGGCCACCTGCCAGCGGGCCACCGGCAGGGCGAACAGCAGGTACACCTGATGGTTCCGGCGTTCCGACGCAAAGGCATGCACCAGAAGGAGCGGCGCGAAAAAGAGCAGGCCCACTAAGGGAAGCATTGTGAGGCCGAAGCGCTCGGGGTTCTCCGGAGCCGTGAGCACCGCAAAGGCGTCCAGCAGCAGGGTGAGGGCGAAGTACGCGCCGAAGGCGAGTTGATGGGCCCGAATCTCCCGGCGAAGCAACGCCCACAGGGTCTTCATGCCACCACCTCCTCAAAGAGTTCCAAGAGTGATTTGCCGGTTCGGGCGCGCAGGTCGTCGGCCGAGCCCTGGAGGGCCACCTCGCCGTGGTGCAGGAACACCACGGTTTCCAGGAACTCTTCCACCTCCTGTACCAGGTGGGTGGACAGCACGATGGTTTGCTCGCCGTACCGGAACTCGGAAAACAGCGTGTGCAGGATGCGGTGGCGGGACGGCGGGTCAATGCCCCCGAGGGGTTCGTCCAGGAGCACCAGGTCGCTGGGCCAGGCGAAGGCGGTGGCCAGTTTGAGCCGGGCCTGCTGGCCCTTGGAGAGTTCGCCGATCCGCCGGTCCGGGTCCAGCTGCAGGGCCTCCAGGAGCATCCGGGCCTTTTGGGGATCCCAGCCCGGATAGAAGGGCTGCAGGAAGTCCAGCAGGCCGCGGACCCGCATCCAGGGATCGTAGGGTGTGACCTCGGGCAGGAAGGCGATGTGCCGGCGCACGGCGGCCTCCCGGGGGTCCCGGCCCAGCACCCGGACCGTGCCCCGGCTGGGCCGGCTCACGCCGGCAAGGATCCGCAGCAGGGTGCTTTTGCCGCTGCCGTTTTCCCCCAGCACGCCCAGCACCACCCCGCGGGGCACCTGCAGGGAAACCCCCCGGAGCGCGGTGCTGCCGGGGTACTGTTTCCAAAGGTCCTGCACTTCAACGATCGTCATGAAGTTGCCTCCTCAGGATTTCCATGAGCTGCTCGGCCTCCTCCGGCGAGGGTTGAAGTTCCCGAAGGTCCTCCAGAAAGTGCTGCACCGCCTGTTCCAGGAGCCGTTGCCGTTCCCGGGCCAGGCGGGCGGCGTCGCGGGTGATGAAGGTGCCCTGGCCCCGGAGGGTGAACAGGAACCCCTCCCGTTCCAGTTCCCGGTACGCCCGGGCCACGGTATTGGGGTTCACCTGCAGTTCCCGGGCCAGGTCGCGCACGGAGGGCACCCGGTCGCCGGGCCTGAGCACACCCCGTACCGCCTGGCGTTTGATCCACTCCATGATCTGCAGGTAAATCGGCCGGGTGGGGTCAAACCTCAGGCCCATGGGCTTTCCTCCCGGGCGGCGGCCGCCGCCTGCAGGCTGTCGGGCCGCCCCTTCGCTGTTTTCCTTGGCATTTCCGTTCGCCGCGCCATAGTGTACTACCGGAATAGTACACCGATACACCCCAACTGTCAACCCCCGGTTGGCGGAAGATGGGAAAGTGCTGGCAGCAGCCCAGTGTTGCCAGGCACGGGTTCGTCCCCTCCCAAGGGGAGACGGACAGGGCCAAATTGTAGGAGCCGCTTCAGCGGCGAAGGTAAGCGAACACCTCTTTGTAGAAGGAATGGCCCATGACCTGCCGAGGGTATAATTTGATCGTGCCTTACTCTGCTGCAGTGAAGGAGTGAGAGAGTGGGTTGTACATGCATAGGAGGATCAAATGCCACAGGACATAAGATTATGGGCGATTGAAGAAGGAGATTCGCTGAGGGAAATCAAACGCTCGCGGTTGGACTGGGAAGAGCGTATCGAGAAATGGCTGGAACAGGACATTTCCATTGTGTCGGATGATCTGCTCGTGATCGGCCGCCAGGTTGAGACCGACTTCGGCGGAGTGATAGACCTCTTGTGCATAGACCGAGAAGGGAACCTGGTCATCATTGAGTTGAAGCGGGATAAAACTCCGCGGGAGGTGACAGCACAGGCGCTGGAATACGCTTCCTGGGTCAAGGAATTGTCCAGTGAAAGGATCATGGAAATCTCGTCCAGGTATTTCGGAGGACAAACGTCGCTGGAGAATGCCTATAGACAACGCTTCGGCGAAGAGCTGCCCGAGGTTTTGAATGAACGCCATCAGATCCTCATTGTAGCCTCAAGGGTGGACAGCAGTACAGAAAGGATCATCCAGTACCTGTCCGACACCTATGGAGTAGCGATCAATGCCGTAACCTTCCAATATTTCAGGGATGAAGCGGGACGAGAGTTTCTGGCACGAGTGTTTTTGATTGAACCCAGTGAGGTGGAGTACAGGTCACAAACGCGAGGGGGTTCCAAAAGAAAGCCGCCCCTGACGTACGAGGAATTGCAAGCGATTGCGGATCAGCAGGGGGTAGGCGAACTGTACCGGTGGCTGGTCGAGGAGTTGACAAAGCACTTTGACCACAGAACGACAACGCGCAGCACGGTGGCCTTCATAGGTATTCTCGACGGAAAGCGGAGGACCATCTTCAGCCTGATCCCGGGAGAAAGCGATGCGTCGCAAGGCGTGCGATATTCGCTTTATGTCGAGCGGTTTTCCGAGTATTTCGGTGTAGAAACCGAGGAGATTTTGAAGATCCTCCCTCCAGGTGCCACCGAGGGAAGACCGTGGAGGGGTGGTCCTCTGGCGTTGTATGGCTTTTTCAGGGACAAGAATGAGGCTCAGACGTTCTTAGAAGGGCTGGAATCGCTAAAGGCATAACCGGTTGAAAAACCCTCGGTGAAGGTGTTCCCTCCGAGCCCGGCGATCCCCCAGCCTTCCCAAACAGCCCTGCCTCTCCTCTGCCTGCAAACGTCGCCTTTCGCAGTTTCCCCTTCCTGACCCCTGCTCGAGAAACTCTTAGGGCCGCTGCACAGCACCCGACACCCCTTGCAAACCGAGGGCTGTCCCTTTGCACCCCCGCTGCTCTGTTCTCTTTGCAGATTTACCGGGATTCCCTGCTGCGGGGTGCCGTGCCGGGGTTCCCCACCGCCCTTTACTCCCGAAAGGATTTCATGTATAATTTCGCAAGGTATCATTGCCGGGTTTTTAAAGGCAGAAATGAAGGAAAGGAGGGTAAGCATATGGATATTACCCGCACCACCCACTATACCCTGCGCACCCTGGTGGAACTCGCCATGCACGGCGAAAACGAGGTGGTCTCCAGCAAGGACATCTCCGAACGGCAGATGATCCCCCGGAGCTACCTGCCCAAGATCGTGCTCATCCTGTCTACCAAGGGCTTCGTGCGGACCGAGCGCGGCAAGATGGGCGGCCTGCGCCTGGCCGTGGACCCCGCCAAGATCACCCTCCTGGACATCCTGGAGGCGGTGGAAGGCCCCCTGAACTTCAACCGATGCGCCCTGTATCCCGAGGAATGCCCCCACGGCAGCGTGTGCCCGCTGGGCCTGGCCTGGGACCATGTTCAGGAGGTGTTCGCCAACGAACTGCGGAAGATCACCGTGAAGGACCTGGCGGAAAGGGTCAAGGAACAACTG